>DOMR01000275.1:10472-66060 GCA_003509845.1 Chitinophagaceae bacterium
GTGATTAAACGCGTTTTATCATCGCCTCTTGAAACCGCTTTTGCACCATATTTATCTTCCGGAAGAACCATCCCATTCACAAGTATTTCTTTATACTTTCTAGTTAAATTAAATATTCTCGCTAGTCTAGGATATTCATCATCTCGCAAAAACCAAGGATTACCATAAATCTCTGGGGCAAGAATTAAATTTCGATTAAATGCCTGAAGAATCAAATCATCTTCCCAATAATCGAGGCAGGATGAAAGGCAAACACCATGATCCTCCGTTAAACGTTGCAATCCAGGAACCAGCTTTCTGGAAAGTGCTCCAGCCCTGTGATGTGTAGCAGTCTGGTTATTAGTCATATGAACATCAATATAAGTTTCTGCACCACCAAGCAGCCAGGTAGTTGCATGTTTAATCGCTTCAGGGCCAAGATTAATTCGGTGATTAAGTAGGATAAGATTAGGATTATATTTTCTGACGTCGGTCATCATTTTAATAAACGCATCTTGCTTATCGTTTCTTAAGTCACCGCAAACAGCATCAAATTTAAAAAGTTCGAACCGGTAATCACGGGTAAGGGAAACCATCATATCTTGGCGACGCTTTTCTTCCTCCGGCGTATTTCCAAAACCATCTGGACCACCCCATACACCAAATCGGGTGCCCATTTTTACGGACTTATTTGCCAAGCCCAGTAAACCATTTGGAAACTGCGTTTTAAATTTAGTTGATTGGGTCGACCCGTAATATCCGGCACCATCAATTGCCCCTGCATCAAAAGCATAAATATCCAACACCATGCCATATTCATCATGTAAATATTGAAAAAAATTAAGGTTGCTCAAGGTTTGTTTTTCAGTGGTCCCTTCATTCGTATTATTGATCCAAGAAAAATACTCCGACCTCGCAGGTGTTTTTTCATTGGCTCCAGGAAATACTTTATTGGATGACTGAGCAAATAAATTATTCACAAAGTGTAAAAGAAAAAAAATAGTCAACCAGGCGCAGTTGAAAAACTTAGGGCTTATCGATTTTTTTAACATTGGTAATAATTTATTAAGCGTATCATCAAAATTTATTTTCATCGGAGTAATATAAATATATCTATTTTTCCAATCCCTGTTTTGTAACGATTGGAACAAAACCTATTTCCATTCCTTTCGGAGGAGTAACGATCAAAGCCGGATCTAAATAAGCTAATTTCCCGCTCATTGGTGGAGGAAGGTATTCGCGATCTCTTGTCCAATTCCGATGAAGAAGTTCAACACGTCTTTGAATTTCTTCGCGTTCCTTATTACTTAAATTAGCATTAAGTAAAGCAGGTTGGTCAGCAAATCGATACCAATAATAAGTAAGGGTACTTCCATCCCCCAATTTTACTTTGAAAGGTCCTGCAGCAGGTCCTGGAGTTTTCCAACTACTTTTTTCCTCTTCAGGCGTAGTATAAACGAGAGAGGTTCTGTCATCTTGAGCCCTACCAAAGCTTACGCTATGAAGACCAGTTTCAGTCGGTACCTCAGTATCTGCCACTGCAATCCAAGTGCCTATATCGTCATTCCCAGATTTAACCAGTTTATAATATTCAGGAAGTGTAATTACTTCGCCATTTATTAATTTTCTTCTTTTTATTAAGTCACCTTCCCAACGGACTTTTAAAGTAGCTGAATCAGTTACGTTCGCATCCATGTAAGAAGTAATATTCATTAAGGCACGTTTTTCCTTAGGAATGTGATCGCCATAAAATTTCCAGTTGGATCTAACTCCTTTCTCAAACTTTTGCATACTAGCATTCGTCACATCAATAATGCCATCAGCGGGCTTTCCTCCTTTAAACCAGGCTGCTACATCATCCCATAATGCCTGCTTGTTATACACCATCAGCCGATGAAGCAACTCTGAATTGCCATCAGGTCCCACAGGGTACTGAGTTGTAGCCATGCGTGCATATATTTGACCTTTGGCATCAGTGGCTTCAGCGGAATGGATATGCTGCGTTTCCATCTGAAATGGTTTATTCGCTTTGGATGGGCGGGTATCTAAAAACAAGCCACTCAAAAGTGGATTATCAACAGATGCCTCACTCCAAAAATACGGGGTAAAGAATGCAACCGGACCTTTGAAATTTCCTGTATTAAGGAACAGGGTCCAGCACTGATTTCCTGTAACAACGTCTTTACCTGATGTTGTAGATTTTGGTTCACTGAGCGGCAATGGCAGATAGCCACTACCAAACCATTCACCGGAAGTACCCTGCTTAAGATTCAGCCCATCTGGAGGATACAATAGCCAAGGACTTAGCTGTGCAATACCATATTTTCCTTTGGGTTTGCTCCAGTCCCTTCCCTGGCCGGCACCAGGCCCATTGGCCCATCCGCTAAAATTAAGTTGTACGCCACCCATAATAAATTTAGGGGTTGCGGTAGCAAATTCTGTATCGCGCCACCAACCAAGACCTCCTTCAATATCAGTATATAATTTTTCTACCGGCAGAGGCCCATCATACGAAGGATGCATCCAAGTGCCAAACAAACCGGATTGAAAACTCCTTCCCGGATATTCTTTTATCAAAGGCCAAGCAGCTGCATACATCGAGTAGCCTGCATTAAATGATTCATTCACTTTTTCAACCTTGGTAATCATGTAACCACCAATATTTCCTTTTTTCAACGACTTATTTACATTCTCCTGTGCCAAAGCAAGCGTGCTAAATAAACTAAAAAAAATAGTAGCGATGAGGAATTTTCCTCCGATTATTTTTCTTTTCTCAGAAAAATATGCAGATAATACTATTCGTTCCTTCTTCATTATTTTTGGTTTTAATTATGTACTATTTAGTAAAACTATTTTACCCTATTAGCCAGCAAAGTATTAATTTTTTTATCGCATTGTAATTGAAACTGATTAATCATTTCCTTATAAATTTTTTGGGTAGCTAAATTATGCTCTTCTAATGGATCCTTGATCAAATTATAAAGTTCAATGTATTCTGGATGATTAGGATACCTAATAAACTTCCATTGCTTCGTTCGAATACATTCACTATTTGGAATTTTTGGCTCAATCATCAAGTGTTCACAAAAAATGGTATCATACCATTTTTTTACAGATCCATTTATTAGTGGCAATAAACTTTTGCCATGCATTTGCTTGGGTACAGGGATTCCTGCTAAACTTAAAATAGTAGGAGCAACATCAATGTTTAATACCATTTGATCAAATACTTTTTTTGTTGTAGCGGATTTCCTTGGGTCATAAATTATTAATGGCACACGTATCGATACATCATGCATCAGCCATTTATCGGCATATCCCCTATCACCCAAATAATACCCATTGTCACCCATAAAAATAATAATGGTATTATCAGCGATGCCAAGTTTATTTAATTCATCAGTTATTCGCCCAACAGTTTGATCAACGGCAGTGATCATACGGTAATACCCTTTAACCATTTGTTGAAATTTATCGGGTGTATCAAACCGCCAATGCCAACGTTCCCTACTCATTGTGCCTTTTAAAAAATCAGGTAATGAATCGTAAAATTCATTCCTTGCAGTTGCTGGTATCGGCATTTTTACCGAAGCATACATGGAGTCCAAGGAAGCAGGCCAAAAATATTGTTCTTTAGAATCATCATCTGCGTGAGGAGCACTGAAGCTAAGTGATAAACAAAAGGGTTCTTGTTGAACAGATCCCTGTATAAATTGAATGGCTTGGTCCCCTTGTAAATCAGTGAGGTATTTTTTCTTTCCGCCCACCTCTTTCCAATAAGGAAATCCATTTACATTTTTTGATGAAAAAATACTATCAATAGAAGTTGCTAATTTAACGCCAAATTTTCCGACAAACCCGGTACGATAACCTGCATTTTTTAAAAGATATGGATAACTTATATCCATATACGCTTTATTTAGCGGGGGTTTACTAAAAGTAAAATCATGTGTTCGCTCAAATAGGCCAGTTAATATACTTGCTCTGCTAGCAGCACAAATGGGGGTTGTAACAAATGTATGCGTAAACCGAACCCCTTTCTTAGCAATATTGTCAATATTAGGTGTTACTATAATGGGGTTACCTGCAATGCCTAACATATCCCATCTTTGATCATCGGTAAGAATGAAAATAATATTAGGCCGATTTGTGTTATTTATTTTTTTCTGTTGACCCCTTGAAAATTGACAAAAGAATAAAATAATAAATAGTGCTAAAAAAGCATATTTGAATTTAGGGAAATACCCTTTTAGTAATTTTTTCATTATTTAATATTATAAACACTTAACTCATAAATGGACCAATGGTATAAAGGATCAGTGCCATTTTGTTTCACTCTGATATATCTAGCGCGCTGTAGCGGAAATTTAATTTCAGTAATACCTAAAGTTCCTGATCCAGTGGCTATTGGGGTACTCCAATTTTTTCCATTATTAGAAACCTCTACTGAATAATTGTTGGGTGAATCCCATAAAGCCCAGGTATTATCTAACTCAATTTTATTGAATTGTACCAGTTGTTTCATATCAAGTTCAAACCACTGCCCTTTATATTGCTTTTGCGTCATATCGCGCCAACCAGTCCAATGATCACCATCAATGGCATTATTGGCGGGAACTGGTATTGGAATTTTATCACCCGAAAACATAAATAGGCTATCATTAACTGATGCGCTTGCAGTCCAATTATTTTTATTAATTGGAATAGCTGGTATACTATTTTTAGCCGGAATTTTTGGAGAATTTATTGGTAACAGTCCGCTTGCTAAAAATTGCCAGTCGCCCGCATTGGTTTCAAACATGATATAATTTTCATCGGCGCCATAAAAGCGAACCCCATTTACCTGGTTTATAAATTGTTTATTCCATATTAACTTTCCATTGACGCTGATGGTTTGAAGTTTGGTAAAAGAGGCCTTTGGAATCCCCACGATCGATTTACTAAGTTCAGGGACATGAACGCTAAGAGAATAATTATTCGTTGTTTTAATAATACTTACGGATACATCTCCAATAATAGCAGGGACAACCACTTTTATAGTGCGTAGAAAACCTTCCTTAGGTAAAACCTGAAATGTTTTCCATCCTGCTTCAATAGGCGAAATGCCCGCAATAGTTTGTGAAAGGTTGATGACTGGTGGATTCCAACCATGATTCAATGATGACCCTTCATCAAAAGCATCAATTCTAGAAGCCCACCAACGATCGTAATGCTCCCATAGTGTAGAAAAACTAGCAGGGATCATGGTTTTGTATCTATTGTACATTCTTAACAATGCATACTCCTGTTTACCAATAGTACAAAGCGCTTCAAAAACCCATCTATCAAAAAAACAACTGGAGTAGGTTTTTTTAGTTAAAACAAATTCATAAATAGCATTCCACTTCGTTCGATCCGCTAAGCCGGCATTTATTGCCATCGCGTTTGCACGATCATCCGGTTCATTCACCTGATCAGACATATAAAAATTACCTTTCCAATATTTTTTATCAAAATCATTTTTTATACTATCCATTTTTAAATTAATGATTAGGGTGTCAGCTAAATTGCCTGTCACCAAGGCCATCTTTTTTAGCGCGCCTAAATCTATATACATGAAACATTTTTCAATAATGGCTATATCTTTATTTTCTTTACCCCAATCAAACCACTGATTTTTTTTACCGAACTTATAGGTATTAAATAAAAAGTTTTTAGTTGCTGGATATACCGTTTTGATGGAAGCAAGATCACCAGTTTGTAAATAATAATACCATAACCCATATTCTCCTAAAAATTCCAACTGTTGTCCGGGATAAAATTTAGGATCTAAAGGGCGTAAAACCAATTCCTTCGCAAGTTGATGCGCATTGGAATCGAACGCATAAAAACATTGATTTAACTCTGGGGTTCCGTCGCCCCAAAAGCCCACGCGCTCTCTATCAGGACAGTCATAAAACCAATCGCGCATACACAAGTAAGCGGTTCTTGCTCCTTTATTCCAAAGTATATTATAATCATTATCGTTACACTCAAATGATCCTACAAATTTAGTGTCATAACCTGTTTCGCGATATTGTACCGATTTAACCACTGCACCTGCTGGTATGGTATAAATAGCGCCTTCACCGCTCACCCAGTTTTTTGCCTCATATATTTCCGACTGCTTATTTGCAACAAAACTTTCAGTTTTGGTTAAATAAAGTACCAGTGGATTACTTGAATTTAAATGAATTGTTTTCCCTTCCGCATTTTCAATTTCTATTAAAGGTTGAAAATGACAATTATAAGGTAATTTTCCCACCAATTTCCAAGGAACCGTATCACTATGAGGAAGTGTTTTATTAAGTGAAACATACTTTTTTAAACCATAGTCCTTAATCGCAGGATGTGAAAAGGTTTTGTTTTTTTGTGCATACCCTATTAAGTGTACAAAAAAAAGAAGCATTGCAACAGGAAATATTTTTTTTAAAGACATAAAAAAGTTTTAAATAATTATAAGTTATCCGCCCAAAATTTTTCCATGCTACGCCTAAGATGCAATGAAGTATTAGACCTTTCATTAATGCTATGTGAACGCATAGGATATGACATCATATAAAAAAGTTTGTTATTTTTAATTAATTCATTTGCTAACATTTCAAAGCTTTGATAATGAACATTGTCATCCCCAGTTCCGTGGATGATCATTAATTTTCCTTGTAAATTTTTAGCATAGTTGATAGGTGAGCCCTCTTTATATCCTTTCGCATTATCATTCAATAATCCCATGTATCTTTCTTGGTAAGTAGCGTCATAAAGTTTCTGATCTGAAACAAAAGCAACAGCTAGGCCAGTTTTATAAATTCCTGGATAACGAAACATGCAATTGAGCGTCATTTGACCTCCTCCACTCCATCCCCAGATACCCACTCTCGAAGAATCTATAAATGGGAACATACTAAATATTTTAAGCGCCGCCTTACTTTGATCCTCTGAAGCTAAAATTCCAATCTGCCGATAAATTGAATTACGCCATTCTTTCCCACGGGGTGATTTAGTTCCTCGATTATCTATGCTGATTACAATATAACCTCGCTGAGCCATATATTGATGCCACAGGTCGCCTCCTTCCCAGGCATCCTGAACAGTAGCTCCAGCGGGCTCTCCATATACATAAAAAAGCAAAGGGTATTTTTTAGCAGGGTTAAAACCAATTGGTTTTATCATGTATGCATCCAGCTCCAAATCGCCAATATCTACTTTAAAAAACTGTTTTTTGTTTAGCCCAAGTAACTCATATTTTTCTTTCACCTCATGGTTATCTTCCAACTTTCGTATTTCTTTATGACTAGGCAAACTTATCAGAGATATCGTCGGAGGGGTTGCCACATTTTGGAATGTTTGAATGGCCCATTTTGCATCAGCCGACATTTGATAGTTACTTTGTCCCTCCATTTTTTCAGGTGTCACTTGTTCAACCAATCCCAATCCATCTAATCGACTTCTAAAAAGATACCGCTGGGTATAATTTTTAGGAGAAGCAATATAATATACATAGCCATTACTTGGATCAATACAACTAACCTGTAACACATCAAAATTTCCTTTTGTAATTAACTTAATTTCCTTTCCATCTCTTGAAACCCTATATAAATGTCGCCATCCATCTCTTTCACTGGTCCAAGTGAAGTATTTTTCATTTTCGAGCCAACGAGTATCATCATGTAAGTCAAGAAATGACTTATCTGTTTCTGTCATGATATTTTTAACAAGCATTGATTTGATATCACCCATCCATATTTTATTTGTATTCTGAAGTCTATTAAGTTGCTGAACCATTATTTCGTTCGATGCAGGAATAAAATCCATTCTGGCCAAATAGTTATTTTGCGGATCACCAGGTATATCAAACCATTTTGTTTCCCCACCGCTTGCAGCTACTACGCCTATCTTAACGGAAGATAAGGTGGTACCCACTTTGGGATAAGGAAATGGAATAGGCTGTGAATAAATGGAATCTACATTGTTTATCAAATAAAAAGTTCCAATAGCTTTCGTATTAAACTGCCAGTAAGCTATATTTTTACCATCGGGGCTCCAACGGAAACCGTCTCTGCAATCCAATTCTTCTTCGTAAACCCAGTCGAATGTTCCATTAATAATATCGCCTCCTCCATCATGGGTAATTTGAATTACTTTATTGGATACAAGGTCTTCCACATATACATTCATTTTACTCACATATCCCACCCTTGTTGCATCTGGAGAAAATTTAGCAAACATCAGCGTGCTACGCTCCATAGATTTCCCTAATTGCTTCAGGCTTCCTGTTGCAAGATCCAGTACCCAGTAATCCCCTCGGGTGTTGTACCGCCAAACTTTTTTAGTATTTGTAAAGATTAATAACTTACTGTCATCCTCTGACCAATTGTAGTCAGCAATCATCAAAGGCTTAGATTGTCCAGCAGGCGTAAGTTGCTTTGCAGAAACCAATAAGGTCCTTTGGCCAGATTGAGCATCATAGCGTACAATATCTTTACCCCCTAAATTTGTATTTGCTTCTAAAGTGGAATATCCATTGTTATCTTTCATCCACCGAACGGGTCCAAAACTTTTTTGGCTATACTTATTATTAGTATAAATATCCTCAAGAGTTAAAATGCCCTTTTTCTCCTGCGCAGAAGAAATCAGAGAGAAAATAATTCCAATAAAAAGGAATGAATTTTTTAAGGGGTTTAGCATATTCAATTGTTTTATTATTTTAGTGAAACTGTAATTATATATTCTCCTTCGCCTAGTTCAAATTTTCCGGTTTGTACACTTTCTATTTTTTCAGGATTAAAATTTTTATTATTTGATTTGATTGTGATTTTTTGCGACTGCGTAATAGGTAAAATTATGTCTGCACTACTTTTTGCAGGAATAGTTAATTCGTATTGCACAGTGCCCGACTGTAACTTCTTCCAGTTGGAAATAATTTTACCGAAGGGTGAGACATAAGAACAGTTTACATATTCCAATGCACCTGGAGTGGACGGACCTATAATAAATTTTTTAAATCCTGGATTTTTTGGGTCAGGTCTTATACCTGCCAACCAACGATAGAACCATTCTGTTACCGTTCCAAACATGGGATGAGAATTGGAAAAGGTATCATCACTTTCCTTCCAGGTTTCCCACAAAGAAGTGGCGCCATTATCAATCATAAAGCCCCAGCCAGGGTATACTTTACTATTTACAATGTGATAGACAGTATCAGTAGAGATATTTTCCGAAAGTGCTTCGAGTACATACTTGGTTCCAAAAATTCCGGTGGTAAAATGTCCTGCTGGGCCATTGCGAACCGCACTTAACAAAGAATCTTTGGCTGCATTTATTTTATTGGCGGGAATAATTCCATGATAGAGTAAGGTAGAAAATAATGTTTGCCTGTTTATTTTCCCTGTTACCGGCTTATCCCAGAATTCTGTTTGAATAAGGCCTTTCAACTTTTTTTCTAATCCAGCATACTTCTTTTCACTTGCCGCATCTCCCATTACAACCGCAAATATTTGCATGATCCTAGCACATTGTAAATAATGAGCTGTGCCTGTTAATTGCACAGGAACGGGTTGCATTGATTCATGGTCACTCAGTCCATCATTTACTATTCCATCTGGATGAATTCTTGCCGCTTTGTCCATCCATTTTTTATTGCGCTCATACATTTCTTTTATCATTGCTGTATCGTTGTAATACAGGAAAAGATTATACTGGGTGATGAGAAAAGCAGATTCCCAACTTATCCCGCAATAGTTAATTCCGGTAAATGGCGCCGTATCAACAAACAAAGAATCATTCATCGCATCCACCCAATCATAAATAGTTTTTCGGTAGAATGATTGCATGTTGAAATTGTAAATAAACGATTCACTAGTTGCATTTAAATCACCGCCATAACCGAATTTTTCTCTTGCAGGACAATCAGACTGTACACTGACAAGATTTGAAAGAAATGTTCGTTGCGTTGCTTCCTGAATTGAATTAAGTAATTCAGAAGAAGTTGAAAAGCTATTTTCTTTTTCAACATTTGAATGAACAAAAAGCCCTTTAATATCAGCAACCGAAGGGATATGATCCAACCCTTTTATTTCCATATACCTATAAACATGGTAAGTAAAATCAGGTTTAAACCATGCTTCTTTATCGTCACCGATTATATAGCTATCCCTTTGCCATGCTACATCTGGTGCACCCGGACCACCCACACCTTTTCGTTTAATTTGCCCGGCCACTGTTGTCATTGGATTCAATTTTCCATCCTTATAAATTCTTTCTCCAAATCTGAAATGAATGGTGTCGCCTGTTTTTCCAGATAATTTTATTTTGTAGGTTCCTGTAAAATTGACACCCATATCCACTATATAAATTCCAGCTTCGGGCGAATTTATTTTAATGGGGGTTATTTCATTGGTAATTTGCACCGGAGGAGAAAAGGCCTCTTGTAATTGTCCGCCCGGAGATGCAACTGTCTTTGCCTCATACCAGGAACGAATGTCATGTCCTACTTTGTTCCATCCTTTTATTTCTTTGCGTGCATCATAAACAACGCCTAGGTAAACATCGTTTTTAAGCATTGGCCCATAGGTATATTTCCATTTATTATCAGTAACAATAGTTTCCGTTTTTCCATTTTGATATTTGATAACAAGTTTGGCAAGAAACGCTGGTTTTCCAACAGTCAAATCATTTCTTAAATTTCTTCGACCCCATTTTCGAAGTGGGAGCGGATTATAAAAACCATTTCCTAATGATACGCCCAAACAATTACTGCCAGAACTTACGAGTGAGGTAACATCATATGATGAATAGTAAATACGTTTACTAAAGTCAGTCCACCCTGGGTCGAGTTCGTTTTTTCCAACAGTATTACTATTCAAGGTAGCTTTGTAATATCCTGCAGCAGTGATGAAAAGTGTTGCCTTTTCAATTTTGCTTTTCAATGAAAAATCTTTTCTAAAAAGCGGCGCTGAATGATCAAGATAAAACAAGGAATCGCTAGCAGGAAGTTCACGGCTGTCACTAATCCATTGTGCCTTATCATTTTTTTCAAATCCGCCGGTCAGGTTTTGGGCTGAACACCAACTACCCCAAAAAAGTAAAATCAGATTTATTACGAATGGTATTTTTTTCATTTTACGAAATCAGTTTTTGATTCATTAAAGATATTACAGCTTCATTATTGCATGCTCCTTCAATATCTTATTTATTTCATTAAACACCAGAATTATTTTTTGTGTTATAACTTTATTTTTTTCTTTCCTGCCAATTGATTACCCCAACCCGTGATGCCCATTTTTCATATTTCCCAATCATTTGACCTGCAATTGCAGGATAAATAGCAGCAAGATTATTTAATTCAGTTCGATCTGCTTCAATATCGTACAATTCCCAATCATTATTTTTTGAAACCAGTTTCCATTTCCCATCCCTAAATCCTCGATTTCCTTCGTGCTCCCATCCGATTGGATTATGCTTAAATACTTTGTTTTCAAATACAGGTCTAATGCTTTGACCTTCTTTCTTAATAATGGAATTGCCAGAATAAGTTTTTGGATACACTGCTCCTGCAACATCGATGCAAGTTGCCATTAAATCGATGATATGTCCTACCTGATTGGTTATCCTACCTGGTGATTTTATTCCTGCCGGCCAATGTGCAATTAATGGAGTGGAAATTCCTCCTTCATGGATAAAGCTTTTGAACATGCGAAACGGTGTATTACTTGCATTTGCCCATTCAGTGGAATAACTCATGTAAGTTTCCTCAGGCCCGGGAAGGCGCGTCATATCATTTCCAGGTTTATAAACTGTGCCATCATTTAATTGAAAAGGAAGCTGTAGAGAGCGCCCCCATTTTTCGTTTATTACTTCCGGACTTCCTCCATTATCAGCCAGAAACAAAATAAGTGTATTATCTAGTTGGTCCGTTTCTTCCAAAGCTTGGAGCACCTTTCCAATTCCCTGATCCATGCGATCAACCATTGCCGCGTATACTTCCATGCATGCAGCCCACCATTCTTTATTATCAGTATTTTCCCAGGCAGGTACTTCTTTATCTCGATCGCTAAGTTTCCATTTCGAATCAATAATTCCCATTTTCAACATCCTTTCCATTCGCTCTTCCCTGACTTTGTCCCAGCCTTTATCATATTTTCCTTTGTACTTTTTAATATCTTCCGGTAGTGCATGAAGTGGCCAGTGAGGTGCAGTATAAGCAATATAGCAAAGGAAGGGTTTGTCGTCATCTGCTTTTGCGTGATTCCTTATGAATTCATTGGCATGATCACTAATTGCATCGGTATAATAAAAATCTTTGCCCGCTTCAATCGGGGTATTATTTCTTGTTAATGTAGAGGGGTTATAAAAACTACCAGCGCCATGGATGGTGCCGAAAAATTCATCAAATCCTCTTTGATTTGGCCAGTTGTGCTTTGACGTATATTTTTTTTTATCTTCCGGGACCCAGGTTTTCCAGTAATCAACACCTTTTGTTAAATGCCATTTACCCGACATGTAGGTTTTGTATCCGTTGCTTTTGAGCACCTCTGCAATAGTGACACAATTATTGCTGATGTCGCCCGTATAGGAGGGCACTCCCTGATCCACAGTCATAGCGCCCACTCCTGTCTGGTGCGCATATAATCCAGTCATGAGGGAAGCCCTCGTAGGACAACATCGAGCAGCGTTATAAAATTGTCTGAACCTTACGCCACCATTTGCCAGTTTATCGATATTCGGAGTTGCAATTTCACCACCATAACTGCCAATGTCAGAAAATCCCATATCATCGGCAAGAATGATAATAATATTTGGTTTTTTCTGAGCATTTACAACGCTCGAAAAAATTACAAGAGATATAATCAGCGTAAACAATTTTGGTAGCTTTATCAGCTGAACTATTTTTTTCATTATTCTACTTTTGTTATTCATTTTTATTTGAACGCAGCTTTCTGATTTGTTACGATTGGAACATAACCTACTTCCATACCCTTTGGAGGCGTAACCAATAATGCAGGATCAAGTGCCACCAATTCCCCCATGGTAGGCGGAGCCATGTAATCTCTGTCAATAGGCCATTGCGCATGAACCTTTTCAATGAAAGCCTGTAATTTATCTTTTTTATCTTGGCTCCAGTTGTATTGTTGGAAAGATGGTTGATCAACAAAACGATACCATGAATAGGTAACTTCAGAGCCGTCAATAAGCTTTACTTTGTAAGGGCCTGCAGCAGCACCGGGATTGGTCCAGGCTCCTTTGCTAGGAGAAGTATAAGGCTCGCCTGGTTTCGCCAATGCAAACTCTTTGTTCAAGAGATTAGTTTTAGCAGGTACCTCCGAAGCTGGTATTGCCACCAGTTGATCTCCTTCATGCCTGAAATACCTGGGAAATTTTCCAAATTTTTCGGTTTTAGCATCCACCCATTTCAATCCCCAAACATTATCGTTGTAAACCTTTGTATCAAATATTTTTTCCACTCCAATAATTTTTTTACCCTCCTGATCATAACCGGGAGTTCGGGTGGTTAGGTTTGATTTCCAAGCACCCTTTTCATCGAACCGTCCCGAGCAAGGCTCACCGCCATCTCTCCATGCCTTAAATGTTTCATACAATGCTGCTTTAGAATAATAAACTACATCTTGAACTAGCATAGTCCTGCCTTGTTTATCAACTGGAAATTGCAACTGCGGTATCTTTGAATAGGTCACCCCCTTTTCATCCTGTGACTCAAAACAAGGTACCGTATTTATTTCCATAGCACCGCCGCCCATATGGCCTGGCTTGGCATCAAGTCCTCGTCCATATATAAAATCATAATTGAACAGCTTGCCAATCTTGCTCCAGGTTTCAGGAATATAATAAGCTATCGGTCCTTTGAAATTGGCAGCGCTTAAAAAACAAGTCCAGCTTTGGTCTCCCGTTGGCGGGTCACCATATGTTGGATCTGTAAAAGGTAAAGCCATGTAGGTATATCCTAGGAATTTACCATTTGGATTGTCCTGAAAAGGCAAAGCATCCGGTGGAATCAGCAACCGATTACTCAATTGCGCAATGCCCAAGCGATTGTCAGGTAAAGCTTCAGTATCGTAAAAAAATGACCAGCCCGGCGAACCCACTTCGTAATCATAACATTGTGGTGTTGCATTCATACTGAATTTTGGTGGACCATAGCGAAATCGATTTCCGGCCCAATAACCAAGGCCACCTTCGAGGGTTTGAAAAACACTACTCCAAGTTGGGCCTCGTTTTGGCCAATTGTCACGAGCAAGCGTTCCAATGGGTGCAAGGGGTTTGTCTTTATTGTCGGAATTGTCGGGCGTAACCCAGGCTCCGGCCAAACCAATCTGAAACTCGGCAAGCGGTTGGGTAATCAATGGCCATACAGCGGAATAAAAGCCCATTCCGTAACTATAGCTTGATTGATCAGCCGGCTTGTCTGCATTATAACTGATGTATCCATGCAGACCGCGAGAATGTTCTTTTACAATTCCAGGTCCCACTTTTTGGGCTTTTTCATCCTGTGCCTCCAACTGATGAGAAGAAAGCAGCATAAAAAAAACAAAAAAAGACCATTGAAAAAACAATGCCTTACCTGTACCCTTAAAAAATTTACAATTCATAATTTGATTTTTTTAATAATGATTCTACCTTTCTAAATACCTTAAACTTCCCTATTTTTTACTCAGGGACAGCATACTTTTTTTGAATATTTTGCTTACCCAATTGCCTCACACGCTCAATTCCAATAGGCTGTCTGTTCAGTGGAGCACTTCGACCACTTGATTTTAATTCTTCCAATAATTTTTGAAGTTCCTTGCGTTTTTCAGCCTCCTTGAAATACAAGTTTGTCGTTTCTCCGGGATCATCTAAAAGATGGTATAATTGTCCCTGCGCATCAGGTTCAGTTTCAGGTAAAGCATAGGTCTTAAGAAAGTCCTCTTCGTAATTATTTCCACCAGATCCTTTGTGGTTGATATATTTCCAATTTCCCTGGCGAATCTGAAATTCTCCCCGAAAATTCTGAGTCAATAAATAAGGCCTGATAGAGCGCTTCACATCTTGCGTCCCAATCATGGCAGGTAACATGTCATAACTGTCCCTGGCATTGGTATCCTTTAATTTAAAATCAACGATAGATGCAACTGTTGCAAATATATCGGTGGTATTGATCATCTGGTTAGATTTTAAACCTGCTTGAAACACACCCGGCCAACGAACAATAAAGGGAACTCGGTGCCCCCCTTCCCATGCATCACGCTTCATTCCCCTCCACCCTCCAGAAGGATCGTGCCCGTAATCCTGACGCATCCAATTTACGTGCAATGTTTCGGCTCCATTATCCGCATTAAAAAGAATAAGGGTGTTATCATCAATACCTAAATCTTTCACCAATGCAAGCATACGCCCTACCAGCACATCCAATTCCCAAATAAAATCACCACGAGGGCCAGCATTTGTTGCCCCGTTGAATTCAGGAGCAGGAAGGACTGGCGCATGTGCAATTTGTGTTGAAAGGACTGCGAAGAAAGGTTTTTGAGGAGTATTTTTGCGATGCTCAGTTATAAAACGACGTGTTTTTTCATAAAAGATCAAATCCGCTTCCATAAAATTATACCCCGGCGACTTCCAGCCTTCGTCATTATCCCAAAGCCATTTACCTCCCAAATTGGGAAGATTGGCACTTTTATGTCTTTCGCTTGCAGGTATGGGAACCATATCATTCTCGATGTAGATATATAATGGATCGGTATTTGGACAGTTAGGTGTTATATAAGATTCATCAAACCCTTTCGAATTTGGACCATCAATTAAAGGAGTACTTTTTTTATAATCAATCAGCAGCGAGTTCTCAAAGCCCCCTTTCAGCACCTGGTTGTTTTTGTCAACCCAGGTAAGTCCTACATGCCATTTACCGAATACGCCCGTCTGATATCCTTTTTGCTTTAGCATTTCAGCAATAGTAAGTGTACCGGGTTTTAAATAGCTTGGCCCCCCTGGACCTTCGAAAGCGCCGCCACCACCGCCCGTGGACCGATAAATCTGTTGCCCTGAATAAAATCCGTAGCGAGATGGCGAACAAATTGTGGAGGGACTGTGAGAATCGGTAAACATCACTCCTTCGCTTGCCAATCTGTCCAAATTAGGCGTATAGTATGCCGACTTTTTATTGTAACAAGAAAGATCCCCATATCCCAAATCGTCTACATAAATAATGATGATGTTTGGTAAATCCTGTGCAACGGCATCATGGAATCCATGTAACACACAAAAAAAAGGCAACAAGAATTTAAACTTATTCATTTTCTTTTCATTTTTTAAATAAGGGTTAATGTCAACTTAGTAGTAAGCGGGGGAATAACTACCTCCCATTTTATCATGGTAACCTTATTTATAAATTTAAATAAAAAAATTGCAACTACGCTTACCATTTTTTAATCATTGCTTATTAAATATTATGTTATTGTATAAAATCAGTGGCCAAACTATTAATCTCATTATCATAAAATTATGCTCGAAAATTTCTTAAAGAAAAAATATCCTTACCCCTTATATACTAAGTAGTTATTACGTAAATAGTTGGATATATTATTTGATTCAACAGCAACTAAATATAGCGTGTAAGTGATTGTATCAACTTCAAAAAATTTTATCCAACCTTGATAAAAGATATGCGTAGTAAGTATTGCAATTGAAATGATTGCACTATTGGAAAGTTTTAATTATTGATTAATTCCTACAAATAATTGATTAAAATACGTACCTCCTCCGACTACAACTTTCAATAACTTAGAACTTGTAAACTACTTAATTGTGTATTTGTATTTCATAAAATAAATTTCATTGTATGAAAAAAAATCTATCTTTTCTTGTGATGTTTCTGTTACTGATCGTTGCATCTGGGTCTAACGCTTTTGCTCAGAAACAGGAATTAAGCGGCACTATTTTGAATAGTGACGGATTACCCATCCAATTTGCCTCCATTCAGGTGAAGGGAACCACTCGTGGTTCAACTTCAAATGAGCAAGGCGAATTTAAAATTACAGCAAGTCCTGGGGAAGAATTACAGGTTTCTTCAGTGGGTTATGCAACGCGTTTGATTAAAGTTGAAAAAGTCACTAAGCTAGTGATAACACTTACTAATTCAGGGAATAATTTAGGAGAAGTAGTAGTAACAGCCCTTGGAATTACCAGGGCAAAAAAGACGCTTGGGTATGCTATTCAAAAAATTGACGGATCGCAACTAGACCAGGCAAAAGATAATAATATTATCAACTCTTTATCTGGTAAAGTTGCGGGTGTACAGGTAACAAGTGGTGGTAGTGCAACTGGGGCGTCCGCAAAAATAGTTATTAGAGGAAACTCTTCTTTTGGAGCGAATTCACCACTTTTCGTTATTGACGGTGTCCCTATTTATAATAATGTTACCAACCTCAATGGCGGGGGTGGAGTAGACTGGGGGAATACTGCGAGTGATATTGACCCTAATAATATTGAATCCCTTACCATACTTAAAGGATCAAGTGCTACTGCTCTTTATGGAAACCGCGCTACCAATGGTGTAATTGTTATTACTACTAAAAAAGGCAGTAAGAATAAAAAAGCAATTGGAGTAGATTTTAATTCATCGGTGATAGTTGATAAGGCTTCCTATTTCCCAGCGCTCCAAAATGAGTATGGTGGTGGAAGGAATGGTGAAGAATTTATTTGGAATAGTTACAATAAAAAAAACGGCACCAATCTAACCTACAATGATTATGCGAAAAAATTTGCCTACAATTATGTAGATGGAAGAGGAGGTGGGATTAATGATGGCAACCCTAACAGTTGGGGACCAAGATTGGATAAAGGGCTTTTGCTTGATCAATGGTACTCAGGCAAAAACAGTGCTTTTGTATCTCACCCAGATAATATCAATGCATGGTTTAACCCTGGTGTTACATTTAATAATAGTGTTGCTGTAAGTGCAAACGGAGAAAAAGCATCTGGAAGAATTTCCTATACTAACCAGGATACCAAGGGTATAGTAGACTTTACCGATCAAAAACAAAATACAATATCGGCCAATATGAATCTGAAGCCTTCAGATAGATTGTCTACAGCTGCTAATTTTACTTACCTGTCTAAAGAAAGTAATAACATACCGAAAAGTGGTTATGACTGGGCCGGTATATTTGGATGGAGACAAAGAGATTTCCCTACACAATATGCAAAGGATCTTTTTTATGAGAAAGGAAATGCCGGCTATATTTATAATGCAGACAATCCTTTCTATACATTGAGGAACACTATTGGCTTCAAGAGAGACAGGGTTTACGGAAGTATTAGCTCAGAATACAAAATAAATAGTTGGCTGAAAGCGAATGGAAGTATGGCAATTGATTTCTATAATGAATTTCGCAAAGAAATTACGCAAGCTGGAACAGTAAATAATGTTAGATTAAACCGAGGTGGTCAATTCAGAGAAGAGCAGCAATTTAATCAGGAAAGAAACTTTGATTTTACTTTAAATTTTGATAAGTCATTTGGTGATTTTCGTGTGGATGGGCTTATTGGTGCTAATAAAAGGGATAACAAATTTAGATCAATGACTTTGTCTGCTGCTGATTTAACGGTTGCTGATATTTATGCAATATCCAATGTTAAAGGTACTCCCGGCGTAGGTAATTATTATAGTATGTATGAAACGCAAAGTGCCTATTTTGCTGCCAATGGATCCTACAAAGACTACCTCTTTCTTGGTATTACGGGTAGAAACGATTGGAGTTCGACGCTTGCTGCAAATAAAAGGTCCTTTTTTTATCCATCTATTAGTCTCGGATTTATTGTTACTGAGGCATTTAAATTAGATTTAGAAAAGATATCTTACTTTAAATTAAGGGCTAGTGTAGCACGCGTTGGGGGTGGTACAGATCCTTATTTACTAAGTAGAACCTATGCAGCATCCACTTATAACGCAATCTCTTCTTTTAGTCCAACGAGTGTTTTACCTCCCATTAATCTAGAACCTTTTCAAACGTCCTCCTATGAGTTAGGGGCTGAAATGAAGTTTCTTAAAAATCGCTTTTCACTCGATCTAACTTATTATAATCAGACTACCGTAAACCAGATAATTAATGTAGGAACATCCAGAACAACAGGTTACGGCAGCATGACTATGAACGCTGGTGAGATTCAAAACTCAGGTATTGAAATAATGTTTCTAGGAAAGGTGCTTGAAAAGGAATCAGGTTTGAATTGGGACATCAGTATTAACTGGGCAAAAAACAAAAGTGTGGTTAATTCCCTTTACGGTGGCCTTAGCTCATACCAAATATCAGCTGGATTCGGAGGTGCAACCTTAAGGGGCATTCCAGGTCAAGATTGGGGCATATTGTGGGGACTTCCTTTTGTAAGAAATGCTGATGGAAAAGTGGTGGTTGATAATTTGGGAATACCAAAGACTACTAGCGTAGGTGTAAACCTTGGTTCAGTTACACCAGATTGGAATGGAGGTATTACTAATTCGTTTAGATATAAAGGTTTCAATTTGAACTTCTTGACAGATGTGAGAATGGGAGGTAAATTTTTCAGTACTACTGCTTGGCATTCTTATCCGACCGGTGCTTATGCAGTAACAACAAAAAATAATGTTCGTGAAACCGGTTTAATCGTTGATGGTGTATTTGATGATGGGAAACCAAATAATGTCCGTGTATCCGCTCAAGATTATTTTAGTGGGGGTTGGATGTGGAATAACCATGAATACAGTATACTCGACGGCTCATATGTTAAACTTCGGGAAGTAATTTTTGGATATGATTTTAAACTCAAAAAAACAAGTTTTATTCAGAAACTGAACCTGTCAATGGTGGGTAGAAATCTTGCGATACTCTACAGGGATATAAGCACAAGGGAACTGGGTATAGATCCTGAAGTAGGACTTGGTTCGGGTGCTGCAGGTGTTGGTTTTGAAAATTTCCAGATTCCAACAGTAAGAAGTTTTGGTATTAATCTAAGAGCCAATTTCTAATTTTTTAAAAAAGAAAAAAACTATATTATGAAAAATATACTTAAAATAAAAGTGTCGATATTAGTTGGGATGCTGATATTTTTGACTGCTTGTACGAAAAGTTTTGACCAGATGAATATTAATCCCAATGTAGCTACTGTTGTTCCAGCAACGAATGTATTGGGTTCGTCTCAATTGATTTCAATGAGAACCTTATTTGGTACAAGATTGGATTGTTATTATGCTGGGGCCTATTCGGGTTATATTAGTGCTCCCGATTATGAGTATCGCGTGGATATCAACAACGATATGTGGAGGAGCATGTACTCTACTTTGACCTTTGCAGAGGATGCGATGAGATTGGCAAAAAATGAATCAAATGATAACCTTTACGCTGCTGCTTTAACCTTCAAAGCGTATAACGCGCAAAAGACTACGGATATGTGGGGCAGTATTCCTTATTCGGAAGCTTTCAAATTGGAAAAGGGTATTATTTATCCAAAATATGACAGCCAAGAAAGTGTTTACAATGCTATTTTAGCGGAATTAAAAATCGCTGCGGATTTATTTAGTGTAACTGGAAAACCTATTGGTCCCGGTGACTTCTTGCTAAATGGCAATATCGCCAAATGGCAAAAATTTTGTAATTCATTGCGTCTAAGAGTTGCGGTTCGTATGTCATCTGCTGATGCTGTGAAAGCAACTGCAGTTATATTAGAGGTATTGGGAAATCCTACCAAATATCCAATCATGACGACTAACACTGATAATGTATACTGGTACTTCCCGGGGGGTGCGCCTGACCAGGAAATTTGGTTTCAATCAATGGGTACAGTAACCGGCGGTGTAAAACTTTCAGGATGGAGAATGCAGCAACCCATTATTGATGCGCTTCAAAATAATAATGACCCTAGACTTTCTATTTATGCTGACAAAAATAGCCGGGGAAAGTATAGCGGACACAGGTTTGGACCTCTCGAGCTCTCCGATACGCTGAATAACAACTTTAACAGATCTCATATTGGTAACTGGTTTATGAATGATCCAAAGGGTTTTGTCCCTTATATGAACAGTGCAGAAGTATACTTCTGCCTTGCAGAAATTTATCAAAGAGGTTTGGCAACCGGAGTTGCAAAGACAGCTTATGAAACAGGAATTACCAGATCATGTGAGGAAAGTGGTAAAATAAATGCAGCCTCTATAGCCAGCTTCCTTACTCAGCCTGATGTGGCCTGGGGCAATAATACAGCAGCTAATCTCCAAAAAATTGCTTTACAAAAATGGATCTGTCTATTTAAGCAAAGCGTAGAAGGATGGTCTGAAGCAAGAAGGACAGATGTACCCCTTTTGTCGGGTGTTAGCGCAAGTTATGCAGTATCGCATAACCGTCCTCCATTTAGAATGGCCTATCCTGACGAGGAAAAAACATTCAACACCAATTTTCCATTCAGTGTGGTTGAAAAAGATATTTTTTACGGTACGCAGGTTTGGTGGGATAAAAGAACCAATGTAAAATAGATTAATAAACAACCTGATATCAATGGATACAACTTTAGCAGTAAAGTTCTAAGTTCACTTAGATATCCAACCAAAGAAAAGAGTGCAAATTTAAAATGAGCACTCTTTTCTTTTTACAGAAATAAATTATAAATTTCCTCTTTACTAAGATGATTGATTACTAAAAATTTTAAAAGCACTCCTATGAAAAAAGTTGCCATTTTTTTTCTTTTTTTGACTTATTCAATGAATACAAGTTTCTGTCAGAATATCCCTATTCCAAATTCAATTAATGCAAAAGATTTTGATCCCTCAACATTATTGTGGTATAAAGCCCCTGCTTCCGTTTGGGAGGAAGCCATGCCAATAGGAAACGGCCGTTTAGGAGCAATGGTGTTCGGTAAAAATAGTGAAGAAAGAATTCAACTTAATGAAGAAACTTACTGGTCAGGTGGTCCTTATTCAACTGTAGTTAAAGGTGGGTATAAAGTGTTACCAGAAATTCAAAAGAATCTTTTTGAAGGAAACCCAATTAAAGCCCATAAGTTATTTGGTAGAAATCTTATGGGGTTTCCTGTTGAACAACAAAAATATCAGGCCCTGGCAAATATTATTCTCTCATTCAAAAATGAAAAGGAAGTAACTGATTATAAACGCTGGCTAGATTTGAAAACAGGAATTACTTCAGTGCAATACACTGCAAACGGTGTTACTTATAGTAGGGAAGTATTTTCATCCGTTCCTGACCAGGTAATTGCTATTAGGCTTACTGCTGATAAACCAGGAAGTATTTCTTTTACGGCGCAATTGAGAGGAGAAAGAAATGGGGCTCATTCAAACTATGCAACCGATTATTTCAGGATGGATGGCGCGGGTAATGATGAACTGGTACTTACTGGAAAATCAGCCGACTATATGGGCATTGAAGGGAAAGTACGTTATGAAGCAAAATTAAAAGCGGTACCGGAAGGCGGCGTCATGAAGCTGGATGATGCTACCTTGGTTATTGAAAATGCTAACTCAGTTACCTTGTTTTTTGTTGCAGCAACGAATTTCATTAATTATAAAGATGTGAGTGGTGACCATCATGCAAAAGTGGAAACCTATTTAAAAGGAATAGAGGGTAAACCATATAATAATATCAAGAATGCGGCCGTGAAGGATTATAAATCCCTTTTTGACAGGGCTACTTTAACCCTGCCATCAACTCAAAATTCATTTCTTCCGACAAATGAAAGATTAAAAAAAATTACCAATGAATCTGACCCTCAGCTGGCTTCTCTTTGTTATCAGTTTGGCCGTTATCTTCTAATATCTTCTTCACGACCAGGAACACAGCCTGCAAACCTGCAAGGCATATGGAATAAGGATATGAACCCTTCATGGGATTCAAAATATACCACGAATATCAATACTGAAATGAACTACTGGCCAGCTGAAGCAGCCAATTTATCTGAATTAACTGAACCACTGGTTAAAATGGTAAAAGAACTTACGGATCAGGGCAGTCAGGTTGCCAAAGAACATTACGGGGCAAGAGGATGGGTGCTTCACCAGAACACAGATATCTGGAGAGTGGCAGCACCCATGGATGGTCCAACCTGGGGTACATTTACGGTGGGTGGAGCCTGGCTAACAACGAATCTATGGGAACATTATCTATATACGTTGAATAAGGATTATCTAAAAGATATATATCCAGTAATGAAAGGTTCCGTGGAGTTTTTTATGGACTTTTTGATTGAACATCCGAATGGCAAATGGTTAATAACAAATCCATCCACTTCACCTGAAAATCCGCCCAAGGGTCCAGGGTACAAGTATTTCTTTGACGAAGTAACAGCAAGTTATTATTTTACTACTATCTGTTTCGGATCCGCAATGGATATGCAAATTCTGACTGATCTTTTTGGATATTATTCCAAAGCATCAAATATACTGGGCGTTGATCAGGAATTTGCAGCAAAGGTTACTAAAGCAAGAGCACGTCTCGTTCCACCCCAGATAGGTTCTAACGGATCATTGCAGGAGTGGGCTGATGATCTTGAACAGATGGAAGATAAACACAGACATTTTTCTCATCTGTATGGCCTTTACCCAGGAAATGTTATTTCAGCAAAAAGAACACCTGAATTGGTTGTTCCGGTTAAAAAAGTGCTTGAACAAAGAGGTGACGGAGGCACGGGCTTCTCAAGAGCTTGGAAAATGAGTCTTTGGGCACGCTTGAACGATGGCAATAAGGCCAACGAAATTTTTAAGGGCTATATTAAAGATCAATGCTATCCCTCACTATTTGCAAAATGTTTTACGCCACTGCAGGTGGATGGAAGTTTTGGCGTTACTGCAGGAATATCGGAGATGTTGATCCAATCGAATGAAGAAACAATTGAACTATTACCAGCGCTCCCAGATGAATGGTCATCTGGATCATTTAATGGAGTTTGTGCAAGGGGCGCCTTCGAATTAAATCTTGCTTGGAACGATAAAATAATTAATGAAGTAGCTATCTTATCAAAGGAAGGCCAATATTGCCGCATAAAGGCAGGATCGCTTAATAACGTTTCTTGTAATGGTAAAAAAATTAAATTAACCAATTATCCCGACGGTTCCATTGGCTTTCCAACTGTACAAGGAAATTCTTACAAATTGGGAAAAACCTAGCAATTTTGATAGCATCGAAATCACCTAGAATATAAAATGTAATAAGAAAATATTAGCAAATGAAAATATCTCCTTTTTTTATTTACCCGTTAATGATAGCTTGTGCTATTTCAAAATCTGATGCACAAGTTGCTTTTCAAAACAGAGAGTCAATTAACTTCAGTCAAGTTAAGATCACCGACAAATTTTGGAATTCACGTATTAATGCCGTAACAAATATTAGTATTCCAGTTTGTATTGATCAAACTGAATTTAAGACCGGACGTATTCGAAATTTCGAAAAAGTTGCTGCTAAAAAAGGTGGAAGTCATGAAGGTATTTATTACGATGATTCAGATGTATATAAAGCTTTGGAAGCAATATCATATTCATTAAGTAATCACCCTGATCCAATATTAGAAAAAAAAGCGGAAGAATGGATTGATAAAATTGCTGCAGCGCAATTGCCGGATGGCTATTTAAATACTTACTATACATTAGTAGATATTTCAAAACGTTGGACTGATATGGATAAGCACGAAGATTATTGTGCAGGACATTTGATAGAAGCAGCCATCGCTTATTTCAACGCCACAGGTAAACGAAAATTATTGGATGTTGCCATCCGTTTTGCCAATCACATTGATGCAACTTTTCGATTACAAAATAGGCATTGGGTTTCGGGACACCAGGGGATTGAACTGGCACTCGTAAAGCTTTACAAAACAACTGGAAATAAAAATTATCTCGACTTATCAGACTGGTATCTTGAGCAGCGAGGGCATGGTTATTTTGATAAAAAACTTGGTAGTAAAGATTATTGTCAGAACAGATTGCCACTGCGGGAGGAAACTGAAATTTCAGGTCATGCAGTTCGTGCGATGTATTTATTCACCGGAGCTGCTGATGTGGCTGCAGCAAAAAATGATGCAGGATATTTGAAAGCTATCAAACAAATATGGGAAGATGTAGTTTATCGTAACATGTATATTACTGGCGGCATTGGTTCATCAGGAAGAAACGAAGGTTTTACTGTTGATTATGATTTACCTAACGAAGCGGCCTATTGTGAAACATGTGCATCGGTAGGTATGGTATTCTGGAATCAACGAATGAACTTACTTACAGGAGAAAGTAAATATATTGACGTGCTTGAAAGAAGTCTTTACAATGGCGCTTTGGATGGCTTATCATTAAAGGGGGATCTTTTTTTCTACGAAAATCCATTAGCATCAGGAGGCGACCTTTCACGGAGTGAATGGTTTGGAACTGCTTGTTGTCCATCCAATATTGCACGATTGGTTGAATCAGTAGGTAATTATATTTATACTAAATCAAATGATGCATTATGGGTTAATCTATTTGTTGGCAGCACTGCATCCTTTGTCATCAAAGAGCAGAAAGTGGCGTTAAAACAGTTCACGAATTACCCTTGGGATGGTACTATTTCAATCGCCGTTGATCCTGATAAAATTACTGAATTTGAACTATATGTTCGAATTCCAGGTTGGGCTAATAATCAACCAGTGCCTGGAGATACGTATCGGTATTTGACTAACTCTTCAGAAAAATTTTCGATTTTAGTCAATGACATTCCTGCTATCTTTAAAATGGAAAATGGTTATGCGGTTATTAATAAAAATTGGAAAAAAGGAGATGTGGTTAAATTAAATTTACCAATGCCTGTTCGCAGGATTGTTGCTATTGAAAATGTGAAGGATAATCAAAATCGTGTTGCACTGCAAAGAGGTCCACTCGTATATTGTTTTGAACATTCAGATAATGATGGAAAAGTAATGGATATTGTACTACCGGATAAAGCTATTTTTAAAACAGCATTTAATGCTGCCCTATTGGATGGAATTGTTTCGATTCAGACCCAGGCACCTGTCGCGAAAATTTCTGCAGGAGGATTAACAGTTAATTCTGTCAATAGAAAAATAACTGCGATCCCCTATTTCACTTGGGCTAATCGTGGTAAAGGACAGATGCAAGTTTGGGTACCAAGAAAAATTACCAATGTTAGCTTATCGTCAAAATAACACTGCTTTTTATTCCCCTAGTATGAATAAAAATTCAGTATTTGCTCCAGATTCCATATGGGATTTAATTCTTTGATTAATATCGGACAATATTTGATTAATAAATAGAAAGTGTAAAATAGGGTATTCAAGTAGATTTGGTTTCAGAAAATAGGGAATGAATGAATAGCATTTTATCTTGCTAATAAATTCATGGTAACCCTAATAGAATACATCGTTACCTTTTATCGATTTAAATTAGAAATTACAATTAATTTATAAATAAAAAACGTGAAAAATATACATTTACCCACTCTAGATTTAATCATTATTGTTGTATACATTATTGGTATTTTAATAGTAGGTCTTAGGTATGCAAATAAAAAAAACGAGACCTCCGATGGATTTTTTCTAGCCAACAGAGGTTTGAAATGGGGAATAATTGGGGCCTCCCTTTTTGCATCCAATATTTCTACCATTCACCTAATAGGATTAGCTGCTGGTGGTTACACAGAAGGATTAGTATGGGGTAATTTTGAATGGTTAGCAACGATCACACTTATTCTATTATCGCTCGTATTTGCACCATTGTATTTTAAAAATAAAGTGGCAACCCTTCCCGAATTCATAGAAAAACGTTACTGCAAGAATTCAAGAACAGTACTCGCTTTTATTGGGATTATTGGCGCATTATTTGTCCATATTGGAATGAGTTTATATGCCGGGGCTGTTGTTTTCGAAAGTTTTTTTGGAATTAGTGTTGTTTGGTCTATCACACTCATCTCTCTCATCACAACCATATACACTGTATTAGGAGGTTTAAAAGCAGTAGTAATCACTGAATCAATACAAACTGTTATTCTTTTTGCAGGTACTATTTTATTGACTGGCTATGCAATTTCAGCGTTGGGTGACCATGGTATTCATTCATTGGCAGCGTTTAAACAAGCAATAAAACCAGGACAATTAAGTATTTTACATACCAATGAATCCATCAATGCCCTATCACCAAAAGGGGCTTCATCGGGTTTAACATGGTATGCCTGTTTATTGGGCTATCCTGTTTTAGGAATATGGTATTGGTGTAGCGATCAAACACATGTGCAAAGAGTTTTAGGTGCAGCGACATTAAGAGATGCCAAACTGGGCCCACTTTTTGCAGGATTTTTGAAATTATTCCCAGTTTTTATTCTCATATTACCCGGCATTATTGGGTATGCCCTATTCAGAAATGAAATTGGTGAGAATGCCAATCAAACATTTCCCTATTTAGTCAATACATTATTACCCACAGGAATAAAAGGTATTGTGTCAGCAGCTTTATTAGCGGCTTTAATGAGTAATATAGCTGCGGCTTTAAATAGTATAGGCACTTTAGCTGCTTTCGATATTGCGCAGCGTATAAAGCCAAATTTGAGTGACAAGTCACTAATTAAAACTGGTAGAATTGCTTCCATTATAGTAATGATTTTAGCTATGATTTGGAGCACCCAAGGTGGAAAATTCACCAGCATATTTGAGGCAATCAATCGAATAGCAGCTGCATTAGCACCCCCAATATCTACTGTTTTAGTTTTTGGTGTTTTATCACATCGAGGCACTAAACAAGCTTCAATTATTACTTTAATTATTGGATTTGTGTTAGGGGTTACTGCTTTTTGTTTAGATTACCCAAGTATTAGTGGTGGAATGATTATTACAGATGGACTAGGTATACCATTTATGATGCAGGCTTGGTGGTTGTTTTGCATCTGCTCAGTAATATATTGGATCGTCAGTTTTATGACTCCCATCCCCGATAAGGAAATCATTAAAGAACTCGTGTGGGAGAAACCTTCCTATATTCTAAAAGGAGAAATTAAAGGATGGAGTGATGCAAGATTAGTTGCTTGTTATCTTCTGATAACACTTATTTTATTTTACATGTTTTTTGCTTAATAAAATCATTTGTATGAAAAAGAAAGTCATTTCGATATTTTTATCTGTATTTATTTTTTTTACAACGCAGGCCCAAAACTTATTGAAAAGTCCAAATATTGTTATTTTCTATATGGACGATATGGGTTATGCAGACATGACGATTACCGGTGCCATTGGTTACAGAACACCGAATTTAGATCGTTTAGCGCATGACGGAGCGCTTTTTACACAATACTATAGCCCTGCTCCAGTCTGTTCTGCATCTCGAGCTGGATTATTAACAGGGTGTTATCCTGCAAGAGTTGGAATTACAGGTGTTCTTTTTCCAAATAGTAAAAAAGGGTTAAACCCAGCGGAAGAAATAATTCCCGAATTGCTAAAGAAAAAAAAATACACTTCCTGTGCAATTGGAAAATGGCACTTAGGCGATAATGATAAATTCATGCCAATGCAGCAAGGGTTTGACGAATATTATGGACTGCCTTATTCAAATGATATGTGGCCATTCGGAAATGCGAAGCGAGGAGAAAAAACACCTTCAGTTACACAAACAGATCCACCATTATGGTTATATGAAGGAAATAAAAAAGTGCAAGAAATAAAGACAGCGGATGACATGGATATGCTGACTTCTCAATATACGCAAAGGGCAGTTTCATTTATTAAACAAAATAAGAATAACCCTTTTTTCTTATACATTGCCCATACAATGCCTCATATTCCTCTTGCAGTATCCGCTAAGTTTAAAGGAAAGAGCGAGCTAGGTGAGTATGGAGATATTATGATGGAGATTGATTGGAGCGTTGGAGAAATTGTAAAAACACTAAAAGCAATTGGAGCTACTAATAATACATTAATCATATTTACATCTGATAATGGACCTTGGATTAGTTATGGTGATCATGCTGGGGCATCAGGCGCTTTTAGAGAAGGAAAATTTACTGTATTTGAGGGTGGGCAAAAAGTGCCTTGCATTATGAAATGGCCTGATGTTATCCCAAAAGGCACGATTTGTAATAGGTTAGCTTCATCAGTTGATATTCTTCCAACATTAGTTGACATAGCTAGTGCTAACTTACCAGTAAATAAAATAGATGGAGTGAGTCTCTTACCAATTTTAAAAGGAGATGTTTTATCAGAACCAAGAAAATTATTTTTATACAATGAGCTAAAAGCTATTCGAGATAATCGTTTTAAATTAGTGATGCCTCAAAAATATACTTCAAATATGGGTACCTTACCCAATGATGGAGGAAAAGATGCTAAAACTTTTAAGGGTGAAACTGATTTTGCGCTTTATGATTTGAGGCGCGACGCAGGAGAACGTTATAATGTATTTGAAAAATATCCAGCAGTAGTTGAAAGATTACAAAAAGCAATGAATCAATACAAAACTGAGTTAGGTGAAAATGGATATGGTCTAAGAGTTGTTGGGCAAATAATAAAATAAAAAAATAATACCACTACTCTCGTTTTTCTTGCTAAGTATTTTTTATTTAGGGTTGTCCTAGATACACACGTTCCGCTGTTCCACCCAGAATCGCCGCTTGCTCTGAAGCCGTTAGTGATGTAATAAAAGATAAAACTGTTTCAATCCATTTTGTATAAGTACTCTGAAGTAAACAAACCGGCCAGTCGGAGCCAAACATAATTCTTTCAGGTCCAAATGCTTCCAACACAACATCAAAATAGGGTTTCAGCATTGCTTCATTCCAAGTGCCACCCTGCACTTCTGTAACCATACCCGACAACTTACAAGTAACCTGCTCCCTTTCTGCCAGCCGCTTAATATTTACTGCCCATGTATGATCAAATTCATCTTGTGTGATACGAGGTTTTGCAATATGGTCAATCACCATTGATAGTCCCGGATGTTGATCTACAAATTGAATAGTCTGTGGCAAGTGTCGCTCAAAAATCAACAAGTCATAACACAAGGAATATTTGCTAAATGCCTGAATACCTTTATTAAAGTCAGCGCGAAGTATAAATTGCTCGTCGGGTTCATCATGAATAACATGACGAAATCCAACCAGATTTTCCCGCCCTGCATATTGTTCCAAATAACCCTCCACCTTTGCATCACAAAAAGGAATCCATCCCACGACTCCTTTTATAAAAGAATTATCCTTGGCCAGTTGTAATAAAAAGTCTGTTTCGGCCAATACTTGTCTGGCCTGAACAGCGATGCATCCATCCAATTTTGTTGTTGCTAACAAAGTCTGAAAATGCTCCGGCAGAAAATCTTTTTTAATAATGGCATGCTGATCACTCATCCATCCATAATCCGATTCGTTGTATTGCCAAAAGTGTTGGTGGCTATCTAATTTCATATTTAATATTTCCAATTTTGATTTGAAACAGGTAATAATATATCACGGACTTCTTTCAATAATTCATCATCGATTGGCTCATTACTCCATGCCACATTCCTACGAACGGAATCGGGGTTGGCACTACTAAACATCGTAGTCACTATAGCTGGGTTTTGGGATGAAAACTGCATCGCAAGCTTAGCAATATCGGACCCCTTTTTTTTGCAATGTTCAGCTGCTTGTGTAAATATTTTTCTTTGCTCTAGCGAAACCGGATGCCAATCTGGAGCACCCCGGTTGGTTAGTAAGCCTGAAGCAAATGGAGAAGCGTTGATAAGACCAATATTTTTTTCTTTGGCTCTAGGAAGTAATGAAAGTAAGCGTGTATCATTAAGGCAATAAATATTATGGGTGAGTCCCACATCAATGATGCCTTCATCTATTACCCGCTCCCAAAGATCCACCGGATAAATCCCCATGCCTACTGCGCCAATACGACCCTCCGCTTTGAGCGTCAGTAAAGTTTGAATGCCCTCTAATAGCGCCCATTCGGTATGTTCGCGGTTATTATATTCAATGTCATGCAAATGGAGAATATCAAAATAATCAACTCCAATACGAGCTGCGCTTTCGTCAACAGAACGCATAATTGCATCATAACTATAGTTAAATGTATCAACACCATATCCGCCAGGCGCAGTATTTTTTCCCACTTTCGTTGAAAGGAAAAAACTGTTTCGTGGAATATCACGAAGCGCTTTCCCTAATACTATTTCAGATTTTGTGGCTCCATAAGCAGGCGCAACATCGAAGTAATTGATGCCGAGTTGTAGCGCAGTATGAACTGCCTCTATCGCTTGCTGCTCATTTATTTCATGAAATACCCCACCAAGCGAAGAAGCACCAAAACTTATATTGGAGACCTCCAAACCTGTATTGCCTAATTGATTGTAAATCATAATTCAATTTGAACTTTCATAACACCATTTTTATTAAGTGCGTGTTGCATAGCCTGGGGAATATCATCAAAATTGAAGGTATCGGTAACAAGACCATCTAGGTTAATAATACCGGCTGCCACCAAATTCATTGCATCCTCAAATACATTTGCAAAACGAAAAGAACCATATAACTTTAATTCCTTATTCATGATCAAATTTCCTGGAATAGAAAAACTTTCTGGTAAAGTGCCAACTAAAACAACAGAACCACCTCTTCGTGTAACTTGTATTCCATTCGCCAAAGCAGATGGCGCACCAGAAGCCTCAAACACAATATCAAAGCCGTCATAATACTTCCATGCGTTTTCTTCGAGCGGGTTCACCACTTTATTTGCGCCACTTTTAAGAGAGAATGCACGGGCAAACTCGCTCACATCACTCACTGTTACATCATGTGCTCCAAATGCACGCACTACGCGCAAAATTAGTTGGCCAATGGGTCCTCCACCAGTAATAAGAATAGAAGTTCCAGCAATCCGATCTACCTGCTTTACTGCATGCATGGCTACACTTAATGGTTCAAGTAAAGAGGCTTGCGCCATACTAATACCAACTGGAAGTACATAACAATTTGTTGCAGGTACCACGAGGTACTGCCCCATAGCACCATCCATATGCGGATCGCAACTAGCTGATCCAAAATATCGCATCGACAGACAAAGATTATAATGCCCACTTTTACAGTGTTTACAACTTCCACAAGGCATTGAGGGATCTACTGCCACTTCATCCCCCACTTTTAGTCCTATAACATTAGCGCCAATACTATCTACTACTCCTGCAAACTCGTGACCAAGAGCGAATGGTCGTTTGGGTATAAAATTACCGCAATAACCATGTTGAAAATAATGTACATCCGAACCACAAATACCTGTAAATTTTGGTTTTATAAGTACCTGGTCATCCCCAGGTATGGGAACGGATTTCTCCGACAACCTAATATCTTTTGCACCATACAGTAAATAGGTTTTCATAAATTATTAAATTTTGCAAGCATGATAAATTATTTTTTTCAATGTAATCATTGTACTTTTCTAGGTGTTTGCTGAGTTAGATTATCACCAGAATAAGGAATAGCACCAGAAGCATCTGTTTGGAAACCCCATTTTGAAATATAGAAAGAGCCAGGTTGAAAAGAGTCTCCATTTTTATTTAATATTTTATATAATTCACTATCCAGTTGTTTACTCAGTTTGTCAAAGGATTTATTGGTGAGAAGGTTATTCATCTGAAATGGATCTTTGAGGTCATCAAACAAAAACCAAGGTCCTTGAATAGACCTGATATAGGTATATTGTTTTGTTTTAATTGCCCGATAAGCTAAGGGAAAATTAGTCTTAGTAAAGGGCGAAATATTCATATACACAACTGAACGATTTAAATCTTCTTTATTCTTGATAATGAGTGGAGATAAGTCATCCCCTTCGCAAGTTTTTGGCACTTTTAATTTAGCAAGACCAAGTAATGTAGGAAAGATATCAATCGTATTAATTGGCATTTGAACCATCCTGCCAGTATTTCCCGTAACTGCTGGATATCTTAATAAAAAAGGAACATTCGCAGACTCACCAAAGGGAACTTGCTTTGTTTTAGGTCGTACCCCCTGAGCGCCCATCATTTCTCCATGATCAGATGTGAAAATAAAAATCGTATTATCGCGAATTCCTTCATCATCAATTGTAGCAAGAATATCCCCAATGCTTTTATCAAGTGCGGAGCAATGTGCATAATACCCTTTGGCTTCCTTTTTTGAATTTTCTAGTAAAGATGCAGGAACATTGGGTGGAAGTTTTATATTATTTTGATCATAGATATCCAAGAATTCTTTTGGTGCGGTTTCGTGCGGAAAATGGGGCGTTCCAAAAGCTACAAACAAAATAAAAGGCTTTTCATTTTTTGACTGATTGCGAATGTATTGTTGCGCATCTTTTGTTTGTTCAAAAACATCATACCCATCCCAAAACATTTTTTCATCATTGTTTCCCGTATAGTAGTGAGAGTGATTGTAATCATGATCGCATTCTGCCGCTTTCCAATAATCAAACCCTTGTCTTTTTTCAGCAGGAATAAAAGAGGTACGTCCATTGCCGTCTAAATGCCATTTTCCAATATAACCGGTATTATATCCAGCTTTACCAAAAACCTCTGCAATACAAATTTCTTCATCAGGAAGATGTACATCATTAAAAAACATCCCAGTTGTGGTAGGATACCTACCAGTCATCAATGCTGCACGATACGGGGTGCAAACAGGCGTTATAGAAACAGCATTTTTAAAATTTAAACTTCCTTTTGCTAAAGCATCAATATTAGGTGTTTTAACATTAGGATCTCCGGAATAGCCGGTTGCTGAGGCTCTCCATTGATCGGTTAATATATAAATAATATTTGGTTTTTGCCTCGATGGTATCTGGGCAAAAGTTGTTTGTAGTGTACTTAAAATTATCCACAAAACTTGAAAGGCAAAAATTGATTTTGATCTGTTCATAATATTCTAATTTTGATAATTGCTATTTAATAAATTTATGCATCCGAATTAACTAAACCAAGGTATTTACTCCTGTAATCAGTTGGAGATATTCCTTTTATTGACTTAAAGACCCTGTTGAAATGAGTTATCGTATTAAATCCACATTTAAATCCGACATCCGAAATAAAATCAAAATCATTACTAGTTAGCCTGTGACATGCTTCATGGATTCTTACTTCATTGAGGAAGGCTATAAAAGTTTTTGAAGTTCTTTTTTTAAAGTAACTGCAAAATGCCTGGGGTGTCATATTGGCTTCTTTGGCTATTTGTTCCAAAGTCAATTGATTGTGATAATTCATCATAATATAATGATAAATATTACTGATTCGAATTCCATCAAACTCATTCACTTTAGCAATTGTATCACTATTTGAAAACTTCTTAATATCATTTAAATTCGACATTTTATGTAAAAGCTCAATAAAGCTTAACATTTTTAAGGTATCAGATTGCTGGAAAATATGATTGAATAGTAAAGAAACTTCTTTGACATGATTATCAGGAATGGCGAAACCAGCGTTAAATTTTAAAAGCAATTGTTTTACCGTTTTAAATTCAGCTAGTTCAAATAAATATTTTAATTTCCCATTAGGATCAAAAAATATACTACGTGCTATAATTTTTTGGTTACTATCCGGACTGAAATAGGCAGGGGCACTTTTAAATACATGAGGCTGATTGGCGCCTATACAAAAAATTTGATTAGAATAGAAAGTAAAAGTTTCATGATTGATAACCAATGTGCCTTCCCCTTTCTGGATCCAGGTAAGCTGAATTTGTTCATGCCTATGAAGCTTGGGATAAAAATATTTGTTTTGTTCTTCCTTTAAAGTGATGTTGCAGTCACCCGGTACAGGAATCGTAAATTGTATTATATTCATTATTCGGTTTGTATTTTTTAAAAAATCACAGGCGCTTGTGGCGTTGGTACATAACCCTTTTCCATGATATCCATAAAACCTAATAATGCTCCCCAATGATAAAATGCATCACTCCAGGTATTGGCTTCGCCTCCATTTCCAGTTTCAGCATGATAATTTTCACACACATGACGCTCACTTATCCATGTTTTTAAAAGCAATGATTTTGATTTTTCAACCATGTCTTTTTTGGCATCTGGCAAATTGTAGTTGCGCATACCTAAATATACCAAAAAATTTAATGGCGCCCAGATTCTACCTCTCCAATAATGATTGTCATTAAATGCTGTGTCATTACGTGCAACGGAAGGCATGATAAATTCTCCCCAAAATTCCTTTTCATTATAAAAATGTTCCTTCATCATCCTTGAGGCTTGATTTAAACTTGGGACTTTTGCTAATAATGGATAAAATAATGTTGGCGTTAAACGATAACTCAACTTTCCAGTGACCAGATCTTTATTTAAGTATAGCCCAAACTTATCATCCCAAAGTGTTTCCAATTTTTTGGAATATTTTTCTGCTCTTGCAGTCAATTCTTTTGCATCATTCGTGTAACCCAAAATATCAGCAATCTCAGAAAGACTATGGCAATCGGCAATATAAAGGCTCATTAATCCTACATCAGCCATTAGCATACGGTGATTCAATGAGTCAAAAGTTGCATCGTCCCACATGGGAGAATTATCCATTCCGGATTCCCATTTCGCGGCTTTCATTTTTCCAGATAGCGTTGCAGAACGAGATTTACTATTTCCATAATCATAAGGATCTGTACCATGAACCAAATATCCATCCACATCTCTGTTCGCTGCACGCCATCGGTTCCAGCTCAGTAATTCATTGTAAACTTCTTTTAAAAACCACTTCTCTTGATATTTTCTATAAATTTCTCTTACAACAATGGATCCTACCTGAGGCTCTGAACGGTCTTCACTTTTATGCCCATACTGTGAGTTGTTAGGAATAAATCCTTTCGCTGTAATTTCCTTTGTAATTGCAATCGCATTAGCATAAGCCAGCTGCTTATTATTGAGCGATAACATATAGGCTGCAAAATAAGTATCCCAGCCAAATAGTACCCAGTCAGGGGAAAAAGTACGGCTTACTGGATTAATAATTCTATTATTATTCGGATCATAAATGGTGGTCCATGCAAGGACTGTTTGCATTGCATTATATACCTCGGAAGATTTTTCAAACTTTAGCCTTTCTGTTTCGAATTTTAGTTTCGCCGTTTTAATGGTGCTCTCAACATATTGTACCGATTTTGAGTTCCCTGAGGTTACCGATATATTTTTTTCTAAGCTAGTATGGATCGCATTCGAAAATATTGTTTTGTTATTTCCATTGACATACACTTTAATATTTTTTGTCGGAGTATTTCCAACAATCATTTGTGGATCAATTTTTATCTCCCCTTTTCTGTTCCACAACATCCGAGGCGTGATGATTAATGAATCCCCTTGCGCTACGTTTAATGGACTTACTAGTAAGTATAGCTCATTATTAACAGACGTGCTTTGCACCCGGAGTTTGATATTATGCCACTCAAATTCAAGTTCTGTATAGGATCCATCGTAAGCATGTGGCCCAGGAATTACGCGCTCTTTGCTTCCATAATGATCCCGACCAATTAAAGTCTCTTCAAGAATATTGCCCGAATGATCTTTTATTGCAAGATTGATGGAAAAGCTTTCAGGCAATAATACCTGCGACATCACACTACGTGTATTCCAAGTATTCCAACCCTGAATAAGTTTCTTACTCATTGCCTTTGCCTCCTTCGTGCTAGTTTCCTTTTGGGATAATTGATTTTGCGCATTAACTAAATCACACAGGATGAAAAATAGTATGAATAGTAAGAAGGATGTTTTATACCTCATTTTATTCATTTTTTTTATCTAGTAACACGTAATGTCCCCCTCATTAAAACATAATGTCCTGGGAAAGTACAAACGTAAGTGTAGTCTCCTGCTTCGGCGGGTGCTATGAAATAAATAGTATCCGATTCTTTTGGACGTAGTATGCGCGTATGAAATAAAATATCATTGCTTTTTGGTATATAATTTAAACGTTCCCCATTTAATCCCATATTGGCAGCTAATAAACCTACTTGGTCTGCAGTGCCTGGTTTAGTAATGACAAGATTATGAAGCATGTCATCATTGTTTTTAAATGTTATTTTTATTTTCGTTCCTGCTTTCACAGAAATAGTTTCAATGTCATATTTTAACCCAGGCTTTGTTCCAATAACGAAACTGCGGTCAGGGCCTGTTGTCCATTCTTTTGGTTGACTAGAAGTATTCTTTGCTATTGGTTTTGAAGGCATCTTCATATCGGCCATCACATGTTGTTGCATTGGTACAGGGATCGTTACTTTATTTTGTTCTGTAATAAGTAGCTTGTCATTATCCGGCAATTTGTTCACCGTATAATATCCATAGTTATGTAGTAGCTCAATAGCCGAGTCGGCAGACCTGATTCCTTCAGCTCTTATTTCATGTATATAACCTAGCTTCATGCTATCCAGTACCAACCGCACTTTTAAATGATCAGGTGATACTTCAATCGCTTTAATATTTCTGACAGCTTGGTTAATTACAGGGCTTCCATAATTATGATGGTATTGGTAAGTGAACGTTGAAAAATTCCAAGAAGCAGGATTGCGTGCAGTTTTTACATCAACAGGTTGGGTAAAGCTTACTTCAAATCCGTCAGATTGCACCTCTACTTTTTGCATTTCAAATGGCATTTTACCATTCCAAACCATTTGCTGTAAACCAAACATCATATTTCCTGTGGAACCCCATCCTCTTGAAGTCATTCCCACAAACATACTTCCATCAGATCCCCAGTTCATCCGAAGAATACCCGAAGAAAATCCCTCACGAAATGGAAATACCACCCCTTGGTAAACACCTTTTATTTTTTCAAGATATACGCGCATAATTTTACTCTGTCCTTGGTCACCTACAAATAATTGACCTTCAAAAGGTCCCATCGATGCCTTGGCGTCATAGTTCAAAATACCAGATGTTGATACGCCCAGTATGGTATGTGGAAACCAGACAGAAGGCGTTTTTAACCCAGGTACTCTTTTAGCCACTTCATATTTTGGTTCATGTGTATCTGGAATATCCGCTGTTCGTAATTTTACTGGAGACCCAGGTAAACCGGCCCATACTAGCCCAGCTGTGTTACCCATAAAGTCCCCTTTTTCAGCATGTGTTATACTTCCTGAACCTACCCAGTCACCCTGGTTTTCGGAATAAAAAATATCACCACTGCTGTTCGTGCTTAAGCCTGCAGGCGAACGCAATCCTGTTACAAAGGGCTCCATCTTTCCGTCTTCTGTAATCTTTAACATCCATCCATGCCACTTTGATAAGCTTACACCACCATCCACCCATGCCACGTTTAAATTAACGACCATTTTACCCTCCTTGTCTAAAATTGGACCATACGCGTATTCATGATAATTTCCAGAGAGGGGCCAGGAATAAACTGTTTTATATTCATCGGCTTCACCATCATTATCTAAGTCACGAAGTCTGGTGAGCTCTGCTCTTTGTGTGAGATACAGATCGCCTTTGATATAATTTAAACCAAGTATTTCATGTAAACCTTGGGCATACAATTTATAATTAGGAGTCGTTCCATTTTTCATGTATGGATTGGAAATAATCCAAACTTCACCACGACGGGTGGAAACAGCCAGTTTATCATTGGGTAAAAATGCCATGCCGCCTACTTCCAAGGATACATTTTCTGGTATAGGCACCGTTTTTATTATAAAAAAGCTATCTTCCTTTTGTGCTTGAATGGATTTATTAGATTTGTTTTGCGCTTCACTAATGAATGAGCTCAAAAGTAAAAAGATGCAAAAAATTTGCATTATTAAAGTAGATCGATTATTTTTTAAAAGTAGTTTCATTTTTAATATTATTACCAAGTGATTGAATAGGAGTAAGTACTAACATCAGCAGGGATTGCAACAATTAGTTCCTTTCCCAATGTTGATTTTCTTATAATTGGTTGCTGGCTGTTATCTAGGGTAATGTAAAAACTTTTATTCCCAATAGCATATAACCCATTGCCTAAAGATGCTATTTCATCAGCTGCAGCCAATCGAAGATATAAACCTTTTGGAGCGTCCGTTATTTTTAATTGCCTTACCAGCGAAGTTGGTTCCGTTGCAGATATTTTATCGGAAACACTAATACCATTGAATGAATATTGAAAAGAAGGAAATCTATTCGCATCTAAGGTGTATCCCTTATTTTGAAAATCGTCAAAGGCTACCGAATCCGGCCATGCTTGATCAGGGTTTCCAAGTAATGCCAATGCGGGTGCATCTGATAAAACAATCACGGCTCCCAAAGGTTTCGCCAATTGCGGTTCCCCTCTTTGACGCCACATTTGTGTTACATCCAAAAATTCGCCACGCCAAATTTGGAATAACGCACCCTGCTTCAAATCATATGAATAATTTAATTGGTTTGGATGACCTACTGAAATTACATGGGTAAGTTTTTTTTGTCCATAATTTAAAAAACTACGCAGTAAGTAAGGTTTTCCTTCCGCATTTACAAGGATAGGGTTGATGGCATTTTCATTCTTAATGGATTTTTCCGGAGTAGCGAAACGGATATTTCGGAAAGCAATATTTCCATGATCACCCTGCAACATCAAGGGGCCGGTGGGTTGCTCATCTTCGAGTAAAGAGGACCTTGTAGGTCCAGTAACACTTACCTGTGTTTGAACTAAAGTGCCATTTAAATAGACTTGTTCAAAAACTGCATTGGAAATTTTATTTCCTTTCTCATCAAATTTAGGCGCTCGGAAAATTATTTTTAAATGTTGCCATAAACCAGGTGCCTTGGCCACATTCATTAAAGGGGCAATGCCTTCAAAACCTTCATTGTTTTTTCCACGGCTATCATCCCAGCGTTGATAAATACCTCCGCAATCATCAAAACTTGGTTTAAGTTTTGTCCAGCTATCAAATAACTGAACCTCATAACGGCCTTGTAAGTAAACACCGGAGTTGGAATTTTTTGACATCATGAAATCAAGTTCCAAAACAAGATCTCCAAAGCTTTGCTTTGTAATTAAATGTGAACGGTTGCCCGGGGAAACGTTATTCACCACTGCTCCAGTGCCACTGATGGATTGTATATCGCCTTTCTTGGTAAAATCAGCTAACGCATCTGAAGAAATAGTCCAGTTTTTTCCAGCTTGCTGAAAAGCATCCAAGTTGGTCAAACTGATATCTGAAAATGCTTTAGGAAGTTGACAGAAAGTTGGCAACGCATAAAAAATACCCAAAAATAAAATTGGGACAAATCGATTGATTTTTATCATAGTGGTTTTATTTGTAGTTAATAGTATTAATCATTATTAGGAATTATAAATTTCATATTTTATTATATAAAAAAATCAACGTAACACCAGTGCCTTGGTAACAATTAAAACAACCGAATGACCAATTATATTACAACCCCCATTTTCCATTTTTTAAACCCTCTAATGGTATATAATTTAGCTTCTGAATTGTACCGTTTTCCAATAACTTATACCCTTTAGGTACATTTGTACTCCAGGTAAGATTTGGAACTTGTAATAATAATTCTGCTCTTAACTCGATGATCAATTGGTGGTTGCTAGCCTTGTACGCGATATTATCCCATTCGTTGTCATCAACTTGATGATCATAAAGTTCTTCTAGGCCACTAGGGGGATAATAAATATAACGATATCTTTTAGTCCGAATCGTATATGCATCATAAGCTTTGTCATTAATTGAATCTTTTATTTCATAAGTAGCAAGAACGGGTTTATGATTAAATGATTTATTTTTTAACATAGGTACCAGACTCTCACCATCGTTATAAATTGGCAGCTTTTCTCCAATAAGTTCAGCTAAGGTTGGAAAAATATCAATTGCACTAACTGGAACATTAGTAGATGACCCTGCCTTGGTGATACCAGGTGCCATAAAAAATAAAGGAGCACGTAAAGATCTTTCCCAAAGTGTAAACTTTTCCCAATTTTCTTTTTCTCCCATGTGCATGCCATGATCAGACCATAATACAATAATGGTATTATCTTTATAACTTGATTTTTCAAAACCATCTAAAAGCCTTCCTAGCATGGCATCTGTAAATGATATAGTTGCCATGTATGCCTGAATTACTTTTTTTGTTTGTTTGTTGTCGACTATAAATTTATCTAATGGTCTTCTGCCGTGAATCCAAGCATCAGCAAGATCATCTTTCTTCATTACAACATCTTGAATTGAATCAAGTGGATAAAGATCAAAATACTTTTGTGGCACTTCCCATGGATCATGCGGTTTGGTTAACCCTACCGCTAAGAATAGCGGTTTATCATGCTTTTGGGATAACTCATAATTTGCCCAATCCACTATCTGGTAATCTGCCATATATTTATCATCCAAAGGAATCGCCCCCCAAGAGAAATAATCAGGCTGTGGAATTTCCGTAATATTTTTAACAGTTATACTATCTAAAGGAGCCCTTACCTGAAAAGGAATAGGGACTTGGACACTTGGGAAATAAAAATCCCATCCAAAATCTTCTGATTGATTACTCATAACCCTAGGTGGCGCAAGGGTATGATAAATTTTTCCACCAGCGAGTGTTTTATAACCTCTTGCTTTAAAAAATTGTTCAATCGTTTCCACTTTTTCAAGCTTAGGAACTTTTCTCCATTCTGGATTTCTCCAGCCAGTTACGCCAGAATTGACCGGGTGCACCCCTGTCATAATAGCTAATCTCGAAGGGGCACAGGCAGGTGCTGGAACATTGGAATTCAAAAACGACATAGACATATCTGCTAAGCGTTTAAAATTGGGTGTTTTTATTCCACGCCTACCAGCCCATGAATTTGTATTAATCCAATCATTCAAATCATCAATAGAAATAAATAATACATTTGGTTTTTTACTTTTAGCAAAGGAAGCAACTTGGGAGTTACTTGAAATTGAAAAACAAAAAAAGTATATGAGTAAACAAATATTTTTCATAATGATAATGTACTACTTTATATTTTTTAAAAAATTATTTATTGAAAAATTTTAATGAAAGTTTAATTATTTAGTTTTTCGATCCTGTAATGGCATCAACTGAAAGTGGTTTTGGTAATACTTTTCTTGGAATTTTTTCATCCCGCATAGCTGAATTATATAGGAAGGCAGCCATTATGGTAGCAGATTGTTTTAGATCATCTGGCATCAAGTGGTCATAGCTGTCCATATTACTGTGTTGGGTAATTATTCGATCCTGAACAAATTGGAAACCAGGTAATCCTATAGCATCAAAAGATATATGATCCGTACTGCCGGTATTTTGAATAGTAATGGTTTTAGCCCTAAGGTCATTGAATGGCTCAAACCAAGTTTTAAAAATAGAACGTGCCGCTTCATTTCCTTGCAAATGAATCCCAAGAATTTTTCCAGTACCATAGTCTAAATTGTAGTAGGCAGAAAATTTATCATGCGCGGGTAATAACTTCATCGTTGCCGGATCACCGAAATTTTTCTTTATATAGCCTCTTGATCCTAATAAGCCTTGTTCTTCTCCACTCCACAAAGCAATACGTATGGTTCTTTTATTTTTTATCCCAATGGCTTTTAAAATTCGAACCGCTTCCATCATAACAGAAACACCTGCTGCATTATCAGTAGCACCGTTCGCTGCAGGCCAAGAGTCAAGATGAGCTCCTAGCATTACTATTTCTTCTTTTAAATTTTTGTCCGTCCCAGGTATTTCAGCGATTACATTATACCCCTTTGTATCCGTTGTTTGAAATTTTGTTTTTACGTCAACCTCCATCTTTACAGGAGTTTTATTTCTCAATAAACGAACAATCATATTATAATCTTCAAGTCCTATGGCAATGTCCAAAAAGTTATCAGGGTCCGAAATTTTGTAAGGACCCGCTTGTAATACAAAAACAGTGCCCGCATTGTTTTCTGAAGCAGAACTTAAAATTGCAATGGCTCCTTCATTTATAGCCATTTTTTTTAGTGCAAGTAGTGCGTTTCTTGGTAGCCCATTTTGTACATTATTTCTAATACTTCTTCTGCGCATCGCAGCCGTATCTTCAGCTTCAGTTACTTCACTCAATTTTTGTAATTCCTCATCAGTTCGACGAACAGCCGCTGGCTTATAACTTTGTTCAAAATTGATTAAATAATCCAGCATTAAAACCTTGCCTTTAAGTTTACCACGATAAGCCTCTAATTCAGCAGTATCTTTTGCAGAGATCAAAAGTACTTCTCCACTTTGTGGACCATTTGATCCTGCGGACCAAGTTTTAGGATAAGCAATAAGTGATCTATACCAAGGAGTAGTCATAGACACATAAGATTTTTCTAATTCCCATCCTTTTCCAAAATCACCCCAAGGGTCCAATCTGGAATTGACCAAACCCCATTGGGTAAATTGATTGATAGCGTAATTTGCCGCACGCATAAATCCAGGGGAATTAGTAACCCTTGGACCACTTACTTCAGTAATATTAAATGCGATATCCATTACTTTAGAATTTAGTAGCCCTTCATTTCGGATTTTTGCCATTACATCTTGATCAACACTTTCGGTTTGTGCAATTAATACAATAGGAAATACAAATAAAAATACCAAAGAATAAAATTTAATACACTTCATGTCAATTAATTTTTTATGATTGTAATTCCTTTAAAGCATTTACAAATACATCGAGCTCGGCTGTACTTGTATAAACGTTAGGGGTTATTCGGCATCCAACTGCTCCAGAACCATCAATTTTAGCAGTAAATATTTTATACTTAGTAAATAATGTATCAGCCATATCCGCTGGCTTCATTCCCTTTATCCCAACATTAGCAATACCACAAACACGCGCCGGATCGGCAGGCGTATTTATAATGATATTCGGAATATCCCGAACTTTTGAGGTCCAGTAATTTTGTAAAAATCTTAACCGCTCTTCTTTTCTTTCTCCACCTAAAATATTGTAGAAATCAATTGCTGCACCAATAGCAAGATGTGTGTGTGCTGGGTGTGTTCCAGTGTGGCCAAGGCGTGTAATATCATCTATGTTTTTTTCTCCTGCAGCCAAAAGTGGCCAAACCTTTCCAATATTTTTTTTATTCACGTATAATATTCCGCAACCTAAAGGAACACTCATCCATTTATGAAGACTACTCCCGAAATAATCGCAATCAAGATCTGCAATAGAGAATTTAAAATGCGCAAATGAATGAGCGCCATCCACCATTACCTGAACACCTCTCTTATGTGCCATATCACATATTTTTCGGATTGGTAAAATTTGTCCTGTAATATTAATCATGTGCGAAACCATAAGAAGTTTCGTTTTATCTGTGATTGCAGATGCATAAACATTAACAATGTCATCATCTGATTTAGGAATATTCGGAACTGATACCACTTTATTTATTACACCATACCTTTTTGAAACCTGATTAAACATAGCACGCATTGTTCCATAATCTTGTTCAGCCATGATAGCTTCATCACCTGGCTTCCAATCAAATCCGCTAATAACCAAGTCAAGCGATTCTGTTGTATTTCGAGTAATGATAAGCTCATCCGCTTCACAGCCAGCTATTTCGGCAAGTTTCGCAGCCATGGCACGATTGGTTTTAACCTGAAAATTTCGCATATAATAGGAGCCATGGTAATTGACCTCCCTTACATGCCCAATAAATTTTTCCAATACTTGTTCTGGAACAAAATTATAATACCCGTTTTCAAGATTAATATAATCTGGTTTTAGTTTATAACCTTCTCGAATAGTAGTCCAGAAATCCTCATCTCCTGCTAATTCTTTTAAAGGCACAGAAGCATATTTTTTAACAACTTGTGCTATGCCGTCAAAACTTAGCATTGCTCCTAGACTACCGAAGGTTGCATTTTTTAAAAAAGTTCGCTTATTCATATTGTTATTTCTTTTTACATTAATATATAATTCAAAAAAGTATAATTGGTAAAGTTCTTCATCTCAAAAAAAATTTAAATATTCAAATTATTAATCGTTCTCCGAAAACGGCATCCATACCTTCATTTTTCCTATCTCCCTGTTGGACCAAGCATAATAAGGAATAGCTGTAATATCCATTTTCTCCAATGTCGATGGTGAGGAAGCTGTCCCGTTAATAGTAACCACGCCATCCAGCAAATCTTTCCTGTATTTTGCCTTTAAACCTGAAGGGAGTAAATGCAAATCATTCTCACCCTCAAAAAAACGGTTATTGTCAGTTTCTTCAACACAATAAACTAAAGGACCGCGCATCATAACTACCTTACCATGGGTATCCTCTATATTTGAATTACCAGCTACCAGCCGGATATTCATCGCCAACGATAGTTCCACCTTATCTCCTTTTTTCCACTTTCTTTGGATGACTGCATACCCCATTTCTTGACTAAAGTTGTGGACCCTAATTCCATTAATTTTCAGAATCACTTCATTCCCAGGAATTGATTTGCCGTCAACAAAATGGTAAAGGCCTCCTGGTAGCAATTCACTATTTGCCCATCCTGGTATTCTAAAATGTAAAGTGAAATCCACTGGAAATTCTGGTTCAACCTTCAGGCTTATCAGCCCTTCCCATGGATAATTCGTTTCCATAGTCAAAGCAATTTTTTGATCTGCAATATCAATTTTTGCTTTATTTCCAATAAACTGATTAATATAAATCCCATTATCTGTTTTGCCATAAATGGAGGACCCTATTTCAGGTAAAAAACGGACAATATTGGAGGGACAACATGGAGGATCCTCCCATTGACTCCGCATGTATTTGCCCTGAGATTGCAAGGGATTGGTATAAAAGAATTTGTCTCCACTTATCGAAACACCAGCTATAGCAGCATTATACATGGTAAGCTCTTCTAAGTCAGCATATTTTGCATCGCCATGTAACAGGGTCATCCTTTTGTTCCAGAATGCAAGACCTATACTGGAACAGGTTTCGGAATACGCCTTGTCATTTGGAAGTAAATAGGCTGAACCAAATCCCTCGTCATGAAACTGCCTGGTACCAATACCTCCGGTGATATATAATTTTTTACCAACTATATCCTTCCATAAGGAATCCAAGGCAGGCAGGTATTTTGTTTCTTTATTTTCAGTAGAAATATCTGCCATTGCAGAATAGAGATAGGTAGCCCTTACAGCATGACCAACAGCATAGAATTGCTGGGTAACAGGAATGTGGTCCTGCATATAAGAAGGAGGACGCCAACGGTTTGGTTTATTTGCATTGGGATCATGATCAGGCGGAGCAACTTTTTCTGCTGTCATCCTCTTGGGATCCCCACGTTCGTCAACAAAAAAAGTAGATAACTCGAGGTATTTTTTTTCATCCGTTGCTTTATATAATTTAAAAAGGGCAAGTTCAATTTCTTCATGCCCGGGCACATCCAGCCGCTTATGCGGTCCAAATACCGAATCTATATGGTCAGCACAACGTATCGCCGCATCTAAAAATTTTCTTTTACCAGTCACCTGGTAATAAGCAACAGCTGCTTCAATCATATGTCCAGCACAATATAATTCATGTTTTCTGGGAAGGTCGGTCCACTTTTTTGAAATATCATTTACCGTCCAGTAGGTAAAAAGATACCCGTCAGGTTGTTGGGCTGCCACAATCCGCTCAATCAAAGAATCGATTATCACTTCCAGTTCCTGATCAGGAGTATTGCTTAAAGCATAAGCAGCTCCCTGAATTATTTTGTAAACGTCTGAATCACCGGCAACATTACCTTTGTGTTTACCCATCTTTTTTTTGGAAGCAATATCAAAATTATTCATTGAAGAGGCAGATTCGTTCAATGCTGACCTGATACCGATTAATCGGTTTTTATCAATTTTGGGCTTCCAAAATTGATCAGTGATGATTACCTGTTGATAAGAAACGGCTTCAATTTTTTTGACGGGTAGTTTGTTTTGCCCGTTATGAAATAATAAAACAGGTGCATCTTTTACTTGTGCAAATACTGAGTTTACAATAAAAAGAAATACAGAAAATAAAAAGTGCGTAGTTTTCATTTTTTTTGTCTCAGGTGCTCAAAGTACCGCCTTGCATTGTCCGCAAAGCAGATCCAGTGAATCACCGGTAAGAAATAATATCCTAAAAAAAGGGCTATTTCAAATAAGTATGAAACTAGCCCTTTTAAATTTATTATATTTTAACAACTATTCGATCAATATAAATTTAATACCCCGGGTTTTGTTTTAGGGATGTATTTAATGTCAGTTCATTGGAAGGAATTGGTAATAGGTAGTTTCTGTCTGGTTTAAAGCCCCATCCTCCGTTCGCTCCAGTAAGTGTTGTTTTGTAAGGATCTAAAAAGTTATTTGGATCTATCGCAAGACCAGGAAATGCTTTCTTAAATGCATCAGTGTAAAAAGCGCCCTTAGGTCTCACTCCAACAAATAATTTATGTGCACGCCATCGCATCAGATCATTCAAACGGAAACCTTCAGATAAAAGTTCTACCTCTCTTTCCCTTCTAATTTCATACAAAGCACTAGAAAGCGAATACCCATAATCAGGCCATTTTGGATCAGTTTTAATGGAAGCCAGTACCATTGGCGGCATACCTACCCTGGTTCTTAATTTATTAATCGTTAAATCAAGATCCGCCTGGGTTAATTGACCCAATTCCGCCTTCGCTTCCGCATAATTAAGCAACGCTTCTGCATAACGGAAGATGATATAAGCTAATTCCCCACTGTTACCACCAGTAGCTGGATCCATTTGTGGACGGCGGAATTTTTGTGACTCATACCCGGTTGGGCCGTTTTGCGCACCACCTAACATTGGAAGGGTATATTTAGTCGTATCGTTTTTTAGATTAATTAAAACTGGATCACCCGGATTCATTATACTTTGAACCAACCTAGGATCACGATTTTTAATTAGCAGATCAATATCATTTTCCCCCTTGTATAAAGGGCTAAGTGAAATAGGAAGACCATCAGTGCAAAGATACATTTGAACCATCTCCTGTGTATAGCCTGATCCATTTGGCCAGTTCCACACTTGATTCGTAATTTCCTGAGCCATGCTATAGCTTCTCCACATCAATATTTCAGGATTTGATCCTAAATTAATTTGATTAAAAATTTCATAATACACCTGGTTAGGGTTACCGGCAGCCAAGGAATAAATCCCACCATCTATCACTGCTTTAGCAGCACTAGCTGCTTTGTTTAAAAATGCATCGCCATTTGTTGTACCCTTAAACGCATCAGTTTGGTGGTATTTTTCCCAAGTACCTTCATATAAAGCGACTCTTGACAAAAATAAGGAAGCAATATCTCGACTTATACGTTGTGCTGGAACTTCATTCTTCTTTTTAAGTTTTGATACGGCCAATTCCAGGTCACTAATTATAAAATTCACCACATCAGTTCTTGAACTTCGAGCACCGTATAAATCGTCCTTTTTATCGGGTGTCAATGTTTGTTTGATGATAGGAAGATCGCCGAATTTTTGAAGCAGGTCAAAGTAATTCCATGCCCTGAAAAAATAAGCCTCCCCAATATAATGTTCTTTCAATCCGCCATCTGGAACACGCGTAGCATTTTCCAAGAAATAATTCACATTACGCACATTTGTCCAACTCCATCCACCACCACTGGATGGAATAGATACTACGCCATCTAAACGATTTTTGTTTGGCAACCATAATCCAACAGAAAGGGCCATGTCCGTACCAGCATCTAACAGCGGGTTTCCTCCGGATCCACTTAATAACCATCCTGGAAGGACGTTGTAAAGCCCATTAACATATAGCTCCATATCCTGAGTTGTTTTCCAAAATTGTGGATCAGATATTTGATCTTTTGGAGTTAAGTCAAGAAAATCCTTTTTGCAAGAAGATAGAAAAATTCCGCTCCCAAGAGCGCATATAATTATGTAAAATATTTTTTTCATTTCCGATTTTTTTAGAAGTTAATATTTAGTCCAAAAGATAAACTCTTCGATAATGGATAAGTTCGGCCATCACCGTTTCTTCCACCTACCTGTTCAGGATCAAGAAGTTGTATTTTTTTAATCACAAATAGATTTTCTCCAGAAAAATAAATATTGGCTCTCTTTATCAAAAGCTTATTCGTTAATTTTTCAGGAATCGTATAGCCAAATCTGATATTTTTCATCCTCAAATAGGCACCACTTGGTAAATAGCGACTAACCGGTCTGCCGTAATTTTTGCTGTTATCTCCATCAAAAACTGAGTAGGGTTTAGCATAATACGCATTAGGGTTGGCTCCCAAAGGACTAGAAGCGTCACGCCAGTAATCCATATGTTCCTCGTAAACCATCATATGCAAAGGACCATTTGCCGGCCCTCTAAATACATTACCATTAAATATCTCAGTAATATATAAATCTTGCTTAGCTACTCCTTGAAATAAAATTGAGAAATCAAAGCCTTTCCAACTTGCATTCGCGTTAAATCCAAATGTGTATTGCGGAAGCTGATTCCCAAGACGAACCATATCTCCATGATCAGTTGCAGTATTCTTGCCGTTATCTATTTTTCCATCATTATTCATGTCTTGATACTTTAAATCACCTGGATTCCACTTTCCTGCCCATATAAAACTTTGATTAGCCCAGCTAGTCACTTCTTCAGTTGATTGGAAAATTCCTGGTGTATTGTACCCCCAAAGTTCTCCAATTACTTGCCCTTTGTAATAGGTGCTTAATATACCGGTAGGATTGTTGTAGGACATAACCACACTTTTATTATTAGCTAGATTAAATCCAATTTGATAAGCAAAATCTTCAATTTGATCTCTCCAACTAATCTCTAGCTCAAAGCCCCTTGTTCTGATTTCACCTGAATTTTCCCTTGGAACGGATGTTCCCAGTACTGCAGGAATGGCTGGACCAGGACCCACTAGGTTATTAGTAAGCGATTCATACCAGTCGAAAGTGGTTGATAATCTATTTCTAAAGAAGGCCATATCTACTCCGAAATCCAAAGTTTTAATTTTTTCCCATGTTAAATCAACACTTGAAATATTAGGAGCACCCACGGTCCATAATTTTTGGCCGCTAAATAAGTAACCACTTTGGCTAATACCCATAGTTGGAATATAGAGATAGTTAGCAACGTTCTGATTACCCAAGTCTCCATAAGATCCCCTAAACTTTAAAAGATTAATTACGTTTTTAATTGTAAAGAATTTTTCTTTGGATACCACCCAACCAGCAGATACCGAAGGAAAATACCCCCATTGTTTCGTTGGTTCAAATCTTGAAGATCCATCTGCACGAAAGTTACTCTCCAATAAATATTTTTCATTGTAATTGTAGGTCAATCTTCCGAAACCACTTTGCGTAGCCCAATGACCTTGACCATCCGAAACGGTTTTTGCTCCAACAGCAGTATTAACAGATGGAATATTATCGCTAAGTAGATAAAGAGCATCTGAGTTCAGGGCGAAGTAATTATATTTCTCCTGCTGATAACCAACCATTGCAGAAAAGTTGTGTTTGTTAATACTCTTCGTATATGTTGAATAAAGATTGGGAGACAAATAGGTGTCCGTATATAGTCTTGGGCGGTAAGATGTATTCGCTTTTGGTAGTCCTGGGGCTAATTCTCCGTTTGGCTGCATCCAGAAATATTGTTTCGCAGAAAGCTCCTGTCTATTGTTACTAGTTGTGTAGTTGAATTCAATATTAGTGACCCAACCTTTAATTGGCTCTAAGATAAATCTAGGCGCAAGTACCATTTGGCTTTTGTATGAATTATCTCTTTGCGTTGCCCACTCGTCAATCCTGCTTTCCTGAGTCCAGATATTTGTTCCAGGATATTTTGCAGGCATCGTCGGTTTCATTTTTGTCATCATATCATAAATACGACCTCTGCCTAAGTCAGCTTGCCATGGAAATTTCTCCAAACCATAGTTATATTTAAATAACACCGCAACCTTGGCCCAAGAGTTAGCTTTTGCATTAATTTTTGCATCGAAATTATAGCGGTTAAATGATTCATTACCATATTTAAGTAAACCTTGCTCATCCCACCAACCCGCAGATAAATAATAATCCATTTTTTCACTTGATCCGGATACGCTAAGGTCATTTTTTTTCTGTAATGAATAATCCTTAAAAAATATATCGTACCAGTCTGTGTTTGCTGCAGCACCTAAACCCATCGCTCCGATGTTCCAGGAAAGACCATTCGCAGCACCAAACATTTCAGGGGCACTTCCCGGTTGTGCAATATTTTTCGCTAACCGGTCTAAGGCATCTGCATTATACCATGGAGAATTCCCAATATTCTTTGCGGCATCGTTACTTACATGTGCAAAGGTCATAGGATCCACCAACCTTGGAAATTGAACAGGTTGCGAAAAAACCATATTTGATTGATAGGAAATACTTGCTTTCCCTTTAGCGCCTTTACCTGTTTTTGTGGTTATAAGAATAACTCCATAAGCGGCACGCGCACCATAAATAGCTGAGGAAGCTGCATCTTTTAGGATAGATATGGTCTCAATATCACTTGGATTGACGTTGTTTATATCCATCAAAATATTATCCACTAACACCAATGGTGCATTATTACCTCCGAAATTTTGCAAGCCCCTAATATTCATATTCATGGAAGCACCTGGTTCTCCACCAGCATTTGAAACCGAGATATTCAAGTTGGGCACCAACCCCTTTAAAGCTTGCTGGGTGTTTGCTATAGGACGTGATTCAATTTGTTTTGAAGTAACCGTGGAAACAGCACCAGTTAAATTAACTTTTTTCACAGTTCCATAACCTACAACTATTACCTCTTCTAAATTTGAAATAGAAGATTTAAGAACAAAATCAAAACTTTTTTGATTAGCAATTACCACTTCCAAAGGTTCATAATTCACCGCTTGAATCACAATAGTTTGTCCCACATCCCCGATAATGGTAAATTGACCCGTTGCGTTGGTAGTGGTACCCGTGGATTTATTTTTGATATATACGGAAGCTCCTGATACCGCTTTCCCAGCATCGTCTTTAATCGTTCCTGTAATTTTTCGATCTTCGAGAAATTCACTGCTCTCTGATGGAATAATAACGATTAAATTGTTTTCTAAATGTTTATAGGTTAAGCCTGTGCCTAAAAGTATATTATCCAATACAGTTGGAACGGATTTGCCTTCTAGATTAACATTTACTTTTTTTTGTAACGCTGCTAAATCGTAATTGTATAAAAAACGAAATTCACTTTGCTTTTCAATAGCCTTAAATACATTAGGCATGAATACCTGATTCATTTGTATTGTTACTAGTTGTGCATTAGCATCTCCCGCAACTGCTTGTAAAGTAGTTAGCAGGATTAATAGAACGGTCATTTTCATAAACAATAATGTTTTTGATAAAGAACTTTGTGGCGTTATAAGCAATTTTAGCTTTAAACGGAGTAAGGTTTTTTTCATACCTTTGATTTAGGGTTATAAAATGTGAAGCCTTGGTGAATTTTGCGATTGTCCTTGGCTTCTTGTCTACCTGATCGGGGAATGTTAGCGCATTTCCCGATTTTTATTTTCAATTTATTTTATTAAAATTTCATTGTCGTGAATATCATATTTAAACATGGTAATTAATTGCAGTGCCTTAAATGCCTCCTCAACATTTTCTTTTTCAAATACACCACTAAATCTATTATTGGATATACTTTGGTTTTGTATAGTAATTTTAATGTTATACCATCTTTCCATTTTTTCAGCTAGTGTTACAAAGGAATCACCGTCAAAAACCAATCGTCCATATATCCACGCGGTTTCAACCCGGGAACTGTCTGGAATATTTTTAGACAAAGTAGTAATGGAGAGCGCTTCTAATTTTTTTGCTATTGTATTTTGTTCATTATTGGGTCGTACTAAAAGTGCTTCTGATTTATTATAAATTAGTTTTTCGTTAGGTGTCAACACAATTTTTTTAGTAGCAGGCTCATTATTCTTACGCACTTCAATCATCCCTCTTATTAAAGTAGTTTCAATAGTAGCATCTTGCGCATAGGACTTAATATTGAAAGTAGTACCCAATACCCTTATATTTAAAGCATTTGTCATTACAACAAAGGGGCGATTTTTATCTTTTATTACATCAAAATAGGCTTCCCCTTCGAGCAAAACTTCGCGAATGGTATCATTAAATCGCGCGCCATAGGAAAGTTTGCTATCGGAGTTTAACCATACTTGGGAACCATCCGGTAAAATTATTTTTGTTTTAGTACCCCGTTTTGCAACAATCTCATTGTAATGATCTCCTTTGTCTAAAAAATTGTTTTTATTGTTATTAAAGTACGATATACAAACTACTAGTCCAATTACAACTGCAGCGGTGGCCATGGACCACTTTAAAAAAGGTTTAATTTTTTTGGCAAATTTGGTTTTGTCATCTACAATCATTGCATTATCAATGAGATTCGTAGAATTTGCAACACCTAAAATTTTATTAAAATGATCATCGCGCTCCTTTTTAGGGCTAGTATCTGTGTTGTTTTGTGTTTGCCACCAACTAGTAATCAATTCATGAAAAAATTGTTCGTCCTCACTTTTAAGTAATTCAGCGAATTCAGCTAATTCGGCATCAGTAGCCTCAGCAGATAATTTTCGAGCGTATAATTCAATAATTCTATTGTGATTCATAAGCATGCTTATAGTATAAGACAAAAAAATTGGGGGTACACCCTAATTTTTTATCTTATTTTTTAAAATAAATTTTATTAGGGGAGGTTTCAATGACATTCATTAATTTAGCCCGAATACGTGCAACTGCAATAACCATCTGAGAATCAATGGTTTTAATAGAAAGTCCTAAAATTTCTGCTGCTTCGCTATAACTTAAGCCGTCTTCTCTAACAAATTTAAATATTAGTTTACATCTGGGAGGAAGGCTATCAATTGTCTCTTTAATTTTTTGAAGTATTTCCTTTGTAATCATAATTTGCTCAGGCGAAACCACATCTGTCATTTGTACTTGCAAATTTTCATAGGGCTCAAGTTCAATTTGTTTTGCTTTTTTTGTAATATAATTCAAGGAAGCATTTTTAGTTGCGGTATATAAATAAACGCGTAAATCATTGATTTTCATTATATCAGCCCTTTTGACCCATAGTTGTACAAATAGCTCATCTACAATTTCTGTAGCTGCTTCTTTTGAATGAACAAAGGAAAAAGAAAACTTTGTTAGGTTGGAAAATAGCGCATCAAATATTTGACGAAAAGCATGCGTATCGCCTACAGCAACTTGGGATTGTAATATAGAAAGCCCTAATCCCATGTGTTATTTGGTTTAATTGAAAATGATGCAAGCATTTTACTAATATAAACAATTTTTTTTTAACAATTATGCTGATAATTTAAAAATTATACAAAATGGTGCTGTAATTAAAAAGTAATGATTGAAATTTAAGGACTTATAAAAAACAAAATAAATTTATAATTCATTAATTATCATATTAAAACTGCTATTTCACCAACCCCTCCATCAAACACCGATGGTGACAAGTAATTATTTTCCAGCAGGGCATAAAATTCGGATCGAAGTTTCAAGTAGCAATTTTCCTAGATTTGATCGAAACCTTAACACTGGCGGAAATAACTACGATGAAGCTAAAGGTATAGTAGTGGAGAATAAAATTCACCATTCTAAACAATATCCTTCTGTGATCAAATTACCTTTTATAAAGAAATAAATTATTTTGAACTAGCTGCAGGTAAGGTAAAACCTAAGCTTTCTGCACACCAAAATACATTTACAATATAATATCTATTTTGATCATAGAATAGCTGTATGCTATTAATCCCTTTATTGGTGATGGGGCCATTTTTTGTTTCCCGAGTTTCGTAGGTACTAAAAACGTGTGCGACGGTTCCAAATGACACCCCCTCATACTTTAATTCTTTTTCAAAGAAACCCGTTTTGACGCGTGTGCTAAACATCGTTATATAATCTTCAGGAGTCATAGTTCTATAGCCGTATACCCCTGTGTTATTTTTATTTGTAGGAATTAATAAAGCGTCCTTTCCAAATAGATATCTGAATCTTTCCCAATCACGAACTTCACCCGATTCGCCAGATATTACATCGTAAAGTGCAGTTATAATACCCCTTTCAGTGCTAACATCTTTGGTGTATTTATCATTCACAATCGTGGAAACTGGTTGTGTGGTATTCACTTGTCCAAATGATTGGTTGATTGTTAGGCAATTGATGCCAGCCAGCAAAGCTGTCGTAATAAAGAAACGCTTCATAATTTTTTAAATTAAATTTAATAATAACATTTTATTGTCAGTACTTGAAATAAAGAAAATTTTACATTTAAACAAGCTTAATATCAAGTGTATTTGTATAATGCTCTCCTATTTACCTTTTAAATACTTATCCAACCATCTTCCTTGCTCCCATAACAAATGCAATACATTTTCTTTTCCTTTATAGCCATGCGCTTCATAAGGTAAATACACAAATCTAGCAGTACCACCATGTCCTTTAATCGCGGCATATAATCTTTCACTATTAATTGGGTAGGTGCCTGTATTGTCATCCATTTCGCCATGCGTCATTAATAAAGGGGTTTTAATTTTATCAGCAAAAGCAAATGGGCTCATTGACAAATACAAATCTTTGGCTTGCCAAAAAGTACGCTCTTCATTTTGAAATCCAAAAGGAGTTAAAGTTCTATTATATGCTCCGCTTCTGGCAATACCTGCTTTAAATAA
>DOMR01000201.1 GCA_003509845.1 Chitinophagaceae bacterium
GTGTCTCAATGCACTTTCCTTTTCTTGTAAATCATTTCTTAACTTATAATAAGTTTGATCCGCTTCATTTAATTTTAATTCTTCTTCTTCCTTAATTCTAATTGATTCAACCAAACCTTCTTGCAATGAAGTTAATTGATCTTTACTTTCAATGATCGCCGCTGAAGCTTCCGTTAATTGAACACTATTCGTTTGAATTTGTGCATGTAAATCATTCAATTGATTTTCCTTGAATAATACCTCCTGTTGTAAGGCCTCAATTTTACTTTGTTGCTTCGTCAACTGCAAATTCATCTCATTAAACTCGCCGGATGCCAAATGATAAGCTTGCTCAGCAGCTTGATAAGCCAACTCAATGGCTTCTAATTTAGTCTGGGTTTCCTGTAAGGATATATTCAATGCATCAAAAGCAATTCTAGTGTCCGCAATCGCAGTATGCTCAAATTGTAACTTTTCTTCAAATTCTTTTAGCTTATTAGCAGCAGAGGATTGGGCTAATTGTAAATTTTCTAACCTATTTTTATTTGCAAATACTTCATTGATTAAAGTATTCACCAATTGCTCAATGGATCTAATCTCATTTTCCTTCAACAATTCGTTAAATTCTAAAACAGCATTGTGCTTCACCTGAATTTTTTCCTTTAATTCATTCACCACTTTTTCTTGTGATTGAATATCGGCTAATAATTTTTCTAGATTTTTTGCACGGCCAATTTTTTTACCTTCGAAAATTCCCACACTTCCACCAGTCAAAGTATACTTCCCTTTAACGTACTTTCCTGTTTTTTCTAAAAGGATTCCGTCAAACTCTGTTTGTAAAGCTTGCTCATTTTCAGCAATAAACACATTACCTAATAATTGACTCGCTAGAGCAGCATATTTACTATCTACTTCCAACACAGACAATGCAGCAATGGTATTTGCAGGTGCAGCTACTGCACTTATTCCCTTTAGTTGATCCAATAAAAAGAAATTAGCTTTCCCTTTTTTATTTTCATCCAACAATTGAATTGCTTGCAAACCTTCTTGTAAATTATTTACAACATAATAATTTAAATAAGGCTCTAATACATTTTCAACGGCTGTACGATATTCTTCCTTAACATATAAAATGTCAGATAAGATAGGAGCACTATGATTCCAGCCTGTATTTTTATGCAAAAATTTAACGCTATCTGGATATCCTTCCATGGAGTCCACTAAACTTTTCAATAAATCGTACTCATTCTTTTTGGCATCTAATATTCTTGTTTCATCCGCCAATTGAGATCTTAACTTTTCTAATTGCTCCTGTGTTTCAAAAATTCCTGCTTTTGCATTATCATGCTGCAAGTGCAATTCAGCCAAATGTGCTTTATTGGAAGCCAATGCAGCTTCTTTTTCTGCTAATTGCGCTGTTATCGTTTCTATTTGTGTAACTCTTTGTCCTTGCTCCTCTTCTAACTGAAGTTGTGATCTTTGTATGTTTTGAATGGATGTATCTGCGACAGCCACTTTTTTCTCCGCATCAAATTGATTGCGTTGAATTTGTTGGTATTGTTGTCTTAAGTTATCCAACACCGATCTTTGATCATCAAAATCAGTTCGCTTATTGGTTAATTCAAGTTGGGATTGTTCCACCCTTGTTTTAAAATCTTGAAATATTTTTTCTTCATCCACTACCTGCAACTTGGTATATTCAATGGAGTCACCAATTGTTTTTAATTGCCCTTCCGCTCTTTCTAAAAATTCCTGTAAAGATTTTTCCTTATCGTTTAAATAATCAAGTCGTTGCGCGGCTAAGTTTTTATCATTTTCTTTTGAACGCAAATTTTGCAACAAATCGTTAAAGGAATGCTGCATGGTTTGCAAATTCTTTTCCTTTTCAATAAATCCTACACGCTCTTGCTCAAGCGCAGCTTCTTCCAATGCAATAGCTGCTTCTAATTCAAACTTCTTGTCTGTTTCTGCATCTTGTTGCTCGTTTAACTCTTTATAGCTGATGTTAAAGCCTTCTAATGCTGCTTTGGCAAGCTCAATCGCCGTATCCTTATAGTCCTTCTTAATTTCAAAATACTTCTCCGCTTTCTTCGCTTGATTTTCTAATGTTTTTAATTGATTGTTGATTTCAAATATTAAATCTTCAATCCTCGCCAAATCCTGCTCAGTAGCATCTAACTTATTCTTCGCTTCTTTTTTTCGTGTTTTATAAATCGTAATCCCAGCTGCTTGCTCTAACATACGACGACGACTATTATCCTTATCCTTGATAATATCATCCACCATTCCTAATTCAATAATTGCATAGCTATCTGTACTTACACCTGTATCCATAAATAAATTATGAATATCTTTTAAACGACAAGCCACATCATTTAACCTGTATTCACTTTCGCCATTTTTATAAAAACGACGGGTAACAGTTACATTATTAAATTCTGTTGGTAATAAATTTTTTGTATTCTCGAAGGTTAAGCTTACTTCAGCCATACTACTCGCACTTCTGGTTTTACTTCCGTTAAAAACCAAAGAATCTAAATTCTCACTACGTAGTGCTGAAATTTTCTGTTCTCCAATAACCCATCTTATGCTATCAATA
>DOMR01000244.1:0-908 GCA_003509845.1 Chitinophagaceae bacterium
GGTACTGTTGGGATTTTTTATTTCTTCGTAAATTCAAGCAAGCTTGATTTACTCTTTAATAAAAAATCCTTTCAACTTCGTTGAAAGGATTTGTGGCCTCGCCAAGGATCGAACTTGGATTTGGAGTTTCGGAAACTCATGTACTATCCGTTATACTACAAGGCCGTTGCACAAAATTAGTAAAATAAAAACGAAATGAAGGAACCTATCCCCGCCGACACAAAACAGTAAACGCTGCAGGTAAAAATATACGGGTAGGCAGGGATCGCATTATTTGAATATCCTCCCATATGGTAGAAGTATTGGAAAGGAACTTAAAAACAGTTGCCGCATTATTTTTGGCAAATATTCTTTTAAATATTTGAGCCCCTTCCATTTTATGATAAAATAAAACATGCAATAAAACAGCATCATAAAACCGATGTCTGGTATTATGAACATTCGTATTTATCAGGGACCCCTGTTCTAATTGTGCTACAATACTTTTACATTGTTGCTGAATAAACTGAAATGCATATCCAGTGCTTGCTTTAATCGCTAAGCCTAAAGCCCCAATAGGATATATAGGTGCTTTATAATTTGAAAAAACTTGTTGGGTCATTGGTATTGCACCTATCTCCTCATGTTGAATTGTATAAGTAAAATCAGGATAATGCTTGGCTAAATATTCATTTAATACTTTATCATACTCGGAAATTGCCAAAATTTGATCAGAGAACAAAGTATATTCTACCAAGGCCTGCATCTCGTTGATTGGTAATAAATACATAAATGCAGTGGCCCCATGTTGCGGCACATTAAAATCCATCAACCTCGCCACTTTTTGATCAAAGACTGGCTGATTAAAAGTGACAGTTCTTCCTTTGAAATGTTGCCATAAAAAAGGTAAATTATCGGATGACTGATTT
>DOMR01000244.1:980-7920 GCA_003509845.1 Chitinophagaceae bacterium
CTTGTAAATACCATCCTTGCTTTAGCAAATCCACCTTGCCACTCTACTATAACTTCCTGTTCAGATTTGTTAGCACTAATTTCCTTTATGTTTGAGACTGCCGCTTCCACCCAATGAACGTTTGGGTTTAATTTAGCTGCAGTCATTACATAATTATAAAAATCGATCCCTTGTATCATTTTGTATGAAAAAGGGGACGTGGTCAATTCTTTAGAAAAGGATTCCGAATGAATTGAAATTGCCTCCCAACGATGATGCACTAATGATTCAAATTCATGATCCCCCATCTCCCAAAAACACCAAGTACGATCATTGGTTTTATTCAATGATTGATCAATGACTAAAATTTGTTGATTGGATAAAATTGGAGAAGCTAGTAGATAATGCAATAAGGATAAGCCAGCACCTCCGGCACCTGCGATTATATAATCATAGGTTAATGCAGCTGGGCTTGGCGAATTTGCATTATTCATAAATAATTACCCATTATTTTGTATTGCTTCGTCGCGCTTTACTTTATCCCAATACTTTTTTGACACATACAACATACCAAAACTTTCCCCTTCATGCTTGTCTAAATGCTTATGATGCATTTTATGCGCCCAACGTAATACCTTAATATAGCGGATATTAGAACGTGTAAACCATTTGATACGTTGGTGAATGATCACTTCATGAACTACAAAATAAGCAAACCCATACATAGCAACACCAGTTCCTAAGCCAGCCAACCATGGCATATTTTTAAATGTCCCAAAGAATATACAAAGCATGCTTGGAATAGCAAATATTAAAAAAAATGCGTCATTCTTTTCAAAGATATGTCCGGTAGGTTGGTGATGATCCTCATGTAAAACCCATAAAAATCCATGCATAACATACTTATGCGTTAACCAAGTAATTCCTTCCATAACTAAAAATGTCAATAACATTACAAATAAAAAACTCATAAAAATATATTTTAACTTAATGAAGAATTAGTTAGATACCATTCGACCACTTTTGGAAAAGCAATTTTAAACCATACCGTGTATTTCTCAGGGTGTGATTGCAAGTTGGCGTCAATCTCTTCAATACTTTGGTATACAAAATTAGCTACTTCTAAATGATTAGGACGCACTTCATCATCAAAATTTCCTATAAAAACATGATCGAATTCGTGTTCATTTAAATTATCAGGTAATTCTGCCTGATATATAAAATCGAATGCCTTATATACCTTTGCAGTAATACCCATTTCCTCAGTCAACCTTCTCGATACTGCATTTTCCAGTATTTCGCCTGGTCGTGGATGGCTACAACAAGTGTTTGTCCATAAACCAGCACTATGATACTTGGTTAATGCCCTTTGTTGTAATAACATCTTTCCCTGTGGATTAAATAAAAAAACACTAAAAGCCCTATGTAAAACAGCTTGCTTATGCGCTTCCATTTTTTCCATGACACCAATCTCACAATCATCTACATCTACTAATATAACTTGCTCCACTTATTGAATTTTAAAATAAATTTAATTGACTACGAATACTTGCCTTCGCTAGAATGAAAATTTTTCCATAATCAGGAATTCTAATTCTTGTTTTCAAAATCGAATGCGGATGTACTTTTTTTATTTTTTTAAATAAAGAATAGTAATATTTAAAAGCGACATATACCCCAAAACGTGCCTTTAATGGCAAGTGTTTAATGCCATCAAGTGCAATAGAAAAATCATTTTGAATATCCTCCTCAATTTTATCTTTATCGGCTTGTGAAAAGTTAGAAAAATCACAATTAGGGAAATACATTCTATCCAAACCTTCAAAATCTGCTTTGATATCTCTTAAAAAATTAACTTTTTGAAAAGCTGCGCCCAAACTTTGTGCAGATGGCTTTAACTCCTCAAATTGGGCTTGATTGCCCTCGCAAAATATATATAAACACATTAAACCAACTACTTCAGCACTACCATATATATAAGTATTATAAGTTTGATCATCATACTGTTGTTTAGATAAATCCATTTCCATACTTAATAAAAATGCATCTAATAACGCAGGATCAATTTTATATTTATTAAAAGTTAATTGAAACCTATGTAAAATTGGATTCATACTAATCCCTTGTGATAAAGCCTGATAAGTATCCAATTTAAATTGTTGTAATAGGGCAACTTTATCATAATCATGAAAAGTATCTACAATTTCATCTGCAAAACGTACAAAACCATATATGTCGAATATAGGTTGTCTCAAATCCTTATGCAATAACTTTATCGCAGAAGAGAAGCTTGAACTATACATTAAGGTTGTAAACTTACTACTGTAGGCAGTAGCCTCATCATACAATTTTAAAGTTGACATAATTGTTATAGTTTATTAAATTGTTTGCATATTAAATTCGCGACTACTTCCCCACTAATTAAACTTGGCGGCACCCCTGGTCCAGGTACCGTTAATTGACCAGTGTAATATAAGTTTTTTACTTTTTTACTTTTACAACTTGGCTTTAAAAATGCAGTTTGAAGTAAGGTATTTGCTAATCCGTAAGCATTTCCTTTAAATGAGTGATAATCTTGCTTAAAATCAGCTACTGCGTATGAACGCTTATAAACAATGGCATCGGTAATTGTTTGCCCCCATTTTTTTTCCAATCGCTCGATAATTAAATTGAAATACTTTTCCCGAACATCCACTGTATCCCCTTCCAATCCAGCAGCTATTGGAATGAGTAAAAATAAGTTTTCACATCCAGCTGGAGCCACTGTAGGATCAGTAACAGAAGGTACACTGGCATAAAATAGCGGATTGGATGGCCACATTGGGTTACTATAAATTTCACTGCCATGCACTGAAAAATCAGAATCAAAAAATAATGAATGATGGGTAACATCCTTCAATTTCTTATTTAACCCTAGATAATACAACAGCGAACTTGGCGCCAAAACGCGACTGTCCCAATATTTCGCGGAATAACTTTGGTATTTTTTTTCCAACAACTTGGTCTCGATGTGATGATAATCACCAGCACCTATTAATACATCAAAGGAATAATTTTCCTGAATTCCTGTTTCATTCACTTTTGAAATAACCTTTGTTGCAATGCCATTTTCTACCACAATTTGCATTACTTCCTCTCCTAGTTTAAATTGCACTCCCAATGATTTTGCAACTTTAACCATCGCTTCTATAATACTATACATGCCATACTGCGGATACCAAGTACCTCCCTTGATATCTGCATAGTTCATTAAACTATATAATGCTGGCGTATTTTCAGGTAAGGCCCCTAAAAACAATACAGGAAACTCCATTAAAAACTGAATATAAGGATGCTTAAAGTAACGGGCAATATGCGTTTTCATAGACTGAAAAACATCCAACTTAAAAACCCCTTTGATTAATTCATAATCAATAAACTCAGTGATAGATAAACTTGGCTGATAAACTAATTTACCTACACCCACTTCATATTTGTATTTTGCTTCTGCTAAAAATAAATCTAAAGCATTAGCCGCACCAGGCTCAATGGATTCAAATAAGTTTTTTAATGCCTCATAGTTCGCAGGCAAATCCCAAGTTGCTTTTTCAAAATAAACACGATAGGAAGGATCTAATCTTTGTAATTCATAGAAATCGGAAACTTTTTTTCCAAAAGAACCAAAATATTTTTCAAATACATCTGGCATCCAATACCAGCTTGGGCCCATATCAAATGTAAATCCTTCAGCTTCAAATTTTCGTGCGCGTCCACCGGCCATTTCATTTTTTTCAACGATCGTTACAGCCCAACCTTTTTTTGCTAAAAAAGAAGCAGCAGATAAGCCAGCAAAACCGGCTCCAATCACTAATGCTTTATTGGAATGTGTAGTCATTGATTAATATCGCTCTATTTTTTGTTTCAATATCTTTCGCGCAAAGTGAATTCTACTTTTAATAGTTCCAAGCGGTTCATTTAATGCATCTGATATTTCATTGTATTTATAGCCTTCAAAATACAAAATAAATGGGGTTCTAAACAAATCTGGTAAATCATAAATCATTTTATTTACCTCTTTTAAATTTAAATTAGTAACTCCGTCATTTAATACCTTGACCCTGGTTTGATCAATCAAAAAATCGTTAGGACTATTATCCAAAACTGTGGCCTGCTTCGCCTTACGACGATAATCATTAATAAAAATATTACGCATGATCGTATATAACCATGCCTTAATATTTGTACCTACATTATACTTGTCCTTATTGGACAAAGCCCTAAATAAAGTATCTTGAAATAAATCCTTCGCAGATTCATGATCCTTCGTCAAATTAATTGCAAAAGGCTTTAAAAAATCAGCATTTTCAGTTAGTAAGAGTGTAAATTCTGCGGTTGACATATTGTTATGTTTAACATTTAATGAGTAAAGTTAAACAAAATTATGATTCTAGTCAGCTATTTTGTTTAATATTTTTAAAATAATATTAAACAAAATGAAAAAGAGCGTAATGTAAATTATATATATATTATTTATATAATGTTTATATAGTTAATATACAATTATATGAAAGTATTTGAAAAAAAGAAGCCTAAGGGAATTGTATTAAATGGTTTGAATAAGTTGAATCACTTCAGCTAGGCTTTTCTTGACTGCTATATTCTCGGACAGTTTTCCTTTATAATCCTTCATGAACAATCCTGATAGCATTACCGGGGTTGTATTGCTAACTTGACCAATCTGTGTTATAAAACGATCTAATTTAAACACTTTTGACGGGGATGTTAAATGGCAAAATACATAGTTAGGCTTCTTGACGGCTGTTAAATAAACAAGGTCTTTCATTGGAACATTCGCTCCTAGATAATTAACATAGAGACCTTCTTGTTTTAATAAGAAGTATACAAACAACAAGCCAATTTCATGATATTCTCCTTCAGGCATAAATAAAATAACGCTCTTATTATGCTCTGAAACTGCAGGCAGTCTTTCAATTCCTAAAATTATTTTTTGCCTTAATAGATTGGTGGCCAAATGCTCCTGTGCTGGATTTATATGATTGGTCATCCATAAAATACCAACTCTCTCTAAAAATGGAAATACAATTTCTGTAATCGTCTTGTCAACACCTTTCTGTCCAGAATATAAATCTAATTGTTTTTCAAAAGCATGCATGTTCAAGGAAACCATTTCCTTAATTAATACATTCACTACCCTTTCCCTAATCGCATCAATTTGGTTCAAAGAAAGAATTTTTTCCTCTATTTGTTCGGCCGACATTTTATCAATATGGGAAATTTTAAACCCATATTTATTTAATAAGGAAACGTTCAAGATGGTCTTCAATTCCTCAGAACTATAGGAACGTATATTGGTTTCGGTACGCGATGGTTGTAAAAAATTATACCGCTGCTCCCAAATACGAATCGTATGGGCTTTAATACCCGTAACCTGTTCTAAATCCTTGATGGAATAACTTGACATGCTATATAAACAATGATTTTTAAAAATTGTTCATTGTTTGATGAAAAATGTAATTTATACTGACACAAGAAGGCTGATTCTGTGAACTAAGAAGCGTAATTACCCCCTTATTTCCCCAACTACTTCTTTAAATTTCTCAAATATTCCCCATACCCACTTTTAGCATATTTATCTGCCAAAACCAATAATTGCGCCTTATCAATAAAGCCCATTCTAAAGGCCACTTCTTCAATACATCCTATCTTTTGACTTTGACGTTTTTCAATAACACGTACAAATTCACATGCGTCAGCTAAGGATTCAAAAGTGCCGGTATCCAACCAAGCAGTACCGCGATTCATGATACCTACTTGTAATTGCTTACGTTCTAAATATACTTTATTGACATCAGTAATTTCATACTCGCCTCTTGGAGATGCAGGAATGTTTTTAGCGATTTCAACGACTTGATTATCATAAAAATACAAACCAGGTACTGCAAAATTTGACTTAGGTGCCTTTGGCTTTTCTTCCAATGATAAAGCGTTATTATTTTCATCAAATTCAACCACCCCATAACGTTCAGGATCATTTACTTCATAAGCAAAAACAGCTGCACCATCCACATCATTAAAGGATTGTACCAATTTACTAAAGCCCGCACCATAAAATATATTATCTCCTAATACCAATGCAACTTTATCCTTACCAACAAAATCAGCGCCAATAACAAATGCTTGCGCTAATCCATTCGGTACCGCTTGAACTGCATAACTAAACTGGCAACCAATCTCGGAACCATCTCCCAATAATCTTTTAAATTGATCATTGTCCTCGGGTGTAGTGATGATTAAAACTTCCTTAATACCTGCCAACATTAATACAGACAAAGGGTAATAGATCATTGGCTTATCATAGATAGGCATTAATTGCTTACTAATCCCCTTGGTAATTGGATACAATCTTGTACCCGATCCTCCTGCTAATATAATTCCCTTCATAGTATTTTTTTGTGTTTAGGTTTTCGCACTTTGTGCTCAAATCATAATTCTTAATCGTTATAAGCTCGCAGCATATTCCGCGAAGCTTCCCAATGTTTTATCTTTTTCTGAAAATATTAATTCCGACGTTGGCAACTTCCAATCTATATTTAAATCCTTGTCATTATACATTATCCCAACTTCATTGCCAGGTTGATAAAATTTATCTACCTTATAAAAAAAGGTAGCTGCTTCACTTAATACCACAAATCCATGTGCAAATCCTGCAGGTACAAAAAACTGTTTGTGATTGTCAGCCGTTAATTCAATCGCATAATGTTGCCCAAAACTAGGAGAGCCTTTTCTTAAATCTACTGCAATATCTAACACCGCACCTTCTAATACCCTTACCAATTTTGCTTGCGCTGCATCTCCTTTTTGCATATGCAATCCGCGCAATACGCCTTTAGATGATCTTGATTGATTATCCTGCACAAAAACAATATCTAGACCAGATGCCGCTGCAAAATCTCTTTGATTA
>DOMR01000094.1 GCA_003509845.1 Chitinophagaceae bacterium
AATAAACTTTTAATTACAAATTAACAATTCTTAAACTTGAAATCGTAAATCTATGAACATGAAAAAAACACTTGTTGCTTTGTTGCTAGCAGTTATCTGCTTGCCAGCATTTGCGCAAGATCGTACGGTTACTGGTAAGGTAACCGACGCCAAAGATGGATCTCCTTTGGTTGCAGCCTCTGTCGTTGTAAAAGGAACTAATAAAGGAGTGAGTACATCTTCGGATGGTACTTTTTCTTTGAAAGTTACTGGTACAGAAAATACAGTGGTAGTTTCATTTTTGAACTATGCAACTAAGGAAGTATCTATCGCAGGTCAAACTAACATTAATGTTGCTTTGACGCAAAATTCCGATCAATTAAGCGATGTTGTCGTAATTGGTTATGGTTCCGTTCGCAAAAAGGACTTAACAGGAAGCGTTGCTAACGTTTCTTCCAAGGACTTTGTGAAAGGACAATTAACGAGTCCAGAACAATTAATTGCTGGTAAAGTAGCGGGTGTGCAAATAACTTCAAACGGTGGTGCGCCTGGTGCAGGAAGTACCATCAGAATTAGAGGGGGTGCTTCGCTTAATGCAAGTAATGATCCTTTAATCGTTATTGATAACGTTCCTTTAAGTAATAATGGTATTTCAGGTATTGCAAACCCACTTTCTTTAATCAATCCAAATGATATTGAGTCGTTTACTATTTTAAAGGATGCATCTGCAGCAGCAATCTATGGATCTCGTGCTTCTAATGGTGTAATTATTATTACGACAAAAAAAGGGGCACAAGGAAAAACGAAGTATAATTTTAGTTCACAAACTTCAGTTGGACAAGTCGCTAATTATGTTGATGTGTTAAGTGCTGACGAGTATACTGAATATGTAAATGCAAATGGTACTGCAGCACAAAAGAAATTATTAGGAACTGATAAAACAGATTGGCAAAAACAAATTTATCAAAGTGCTGTAACTTTTGAAAATAACTTTAGCGCTTCTGGAGCTACTAAGTTGATGCCTTATCGTTTTTCAGTTGCTTCTTTATCTCAAGAAGGGGTATTGAAAACTGGTAAATTAGATAGAACAACTGTAGGTTTAAATTTAAGTCCACGCTTATTCAAGAATGCATTAAAAATTGACTTGAATGCAAAAACTTCTTTTAGTAAGAGTCGTTTCGCTGATCAAGGTGCTATTGGAAATGCGGTTAGTTTTGATCCGACTAAGCCGGTATATTCTTCAAATGCGGCTGCGTTTGGTGGTTTTTATGAGTGGTTGGATGCAGGTTCAACTACAGGCTTAGCTGGCTTAGCGCCAAAAAATCCAGTAGGATTATTAATGCAAAAGCAAGATTTAAGCAATGTAAACAGAACTATTGCAAATGCTGATATCGATTACACTTTACCGTTCTTTAAGGATCTAAGATTACACACGAATGTAGGTATTGATGTTTCCAATGGCTCAGGTACTATTTTTATACCTGCTACAGCGGCATCCACCTTTAAACGTTTTAATGGCAAGGGAGGTGTTAACAATGAATACAAGCAAGAAAATTCCAACTTATTGGCTGAGTCCTACTTGAACTATTCAAAATATGTTGCAAATATCGAAAGTAAATTTGATGTAATTGCGGGTTATGCTTATCAAGAATTTAAATCAAAGAATTTCAACTTCAATGATTTAACAGAAGATGGCACTGTAGTCACTGCACCTAATTTCCCTTATGATATTCCTGAAAACAGATTAGTATCATTTTATGGTAGATTTAACTACGCATTAAAAGGTAAATATTCATTTACAGGAACAATCCGTCAAGATGGATCTTCAAGATTTAATGCCGATAACCGTTTTGCTACCTTCCCTTCTTTCGCAGCAGCTTGGAATTTAGCGGAAGAGAATATGTTTAAGCAATCAAAAGTAATTTCTGCATTGAAATTAAGATTTGGTTATGGCGAAACAGGACAACAAGATGGTATTGGTAACTATGACTACTTATCGTATTATGCATTAAGTGGCCAACAAGGTAAATACCAATTTGGAAATACTTTCTACAATATGTATGCACCAGGTGGTTATTATGGCGGAAGGAAGTGGGAGCAAACAGCGACTACGAACTTAGCTTTAGATTTTGGCTTATTCAACAATAAGTTAACTGGTAGTTTAGATATTTACAAAAAAGTAACTTCTGATTTATTAAACTTAGTAGGACAACCTGCAGGTGCGAACTTCTCTAACCAAGTAATTGCGAATGTGGGTGATATGGAAAATAAAGGCGTTGAATTAAGCTTGAATTTACAAGCCGTTAATAAAGCGGATTTCAACTGGGATTTAGGTTTCAACGTAACCTACAATGAAAATAAAATCACCAATTTAACAATTTCTCCAGATCCTAATTATCCTGGTAATAAATTTGGCGGTATTTCTGGTGGTGTGGGAAACACGATCATGATTAATTCAGTTGGATACAACAGAGGATCTTTTTATGTTTTCCAACAAGTATATGATGCTGCAGGAAAACCAATTGAAGGATTGTTTGTTGATCGTAACAAGGATGGGGTTATCAATGATAAAGACCAATACCAATACCAAAGTGTGGATCCTAAAATTTTCTTAGGATTTACATCTAATATGACTTACAAAAAATGGAATGCTGGTTTTGTTGTAAGAGCTAACGTTGGTAATTATATGTATAATAACGTGTATAGCACTTTAGGTACTTTCAGAGCCATCTCAAGTTTAGCTACTCATAATGGTAATGCTTCAAGGAATATTTTAGAAACAAGCTTTACACAAAATGGGGTGAATCAATTAATGAGTGATTATTATATTCAAAATGCTTCTTTCTTAAGAGTAGACAATATTAATATTGGCTATAATGCAGGGAAAGTATTTAAGGATAAAGCAAATTTAAGATTTAACGCAAGTATTCAAAATGCATTCATCATTACTAAATACAAAGGATTAGATCCTGAAATTGGTGGTGGTATCGATAATAATTTTTATCCTAGACCTCGTGTATTTGCATTAGGCTTAAATTTTGATTTTTAATCAATACAAAACAAACAACTATGAAAAATAATTTATATAAAGTTGGGTTAACGTTGAGTTTTGTTGCAATCCTATTTGGAGCTTGCGTAAAAAAACTTGATGTATTACCTACAAATGACATCACTGCCGATGTGGTATATAGCTCGGTAGATGGTTATAAAAAGGCTTTCGCTAAAGTTTATGGTGCCTTTGCCTTGGGTGGAAATAATGGTGCAAATGGTGGCGGTGATATTCAAGGTATCGATGGTGGATTTTCGGATTTCTTCCGTCTTTATTGGAATGCACAAGAATTACCTACTGATGAAGCAGTCGTTTCATGGGGTGATGCAGGTTTACCTGATTTTCACAAAATGAATTGGTCTGCAAATAACCAATTTATTAAAGCGTTGTACTACCGTTCATTTTATCAAATTACGGTAGCGAATGATTTTATCAGACAAGCAAGTGATGCGAATCTTGCTAAAAGAGGAATCACAGGCGCTGATGTTGATAATATTAAAAGATTCAAAGCGGAAGCAAGATTCTTGAGAGCTTATCAGTATTCCGTATTAATGGATTTATTTGGAAGCCCTGCTTTCATTACAGATTCAATTGCCATGGGTAGTGAATTACCTAAGCAAATTTCAAGAGGGGATCTTTTCGCTTTTGTAGAAAAAGAGTTAAAGGAAATTGAACCATTACTTGCTGCACCAAAAGCAAATGAGTATGGAAGAGCAGATCAAGCAGCAGCTTGGGCATTACTTGCACGTAATTATTTAAATGCAAAAGTGTATACCGGTGCTGATAAAAACACCGATGCAATCACTTATGCAAATAAGGTAATTGCAGTAACTGGGTATAGTTTATTGCCTGATTACACTAAATTAATGAGAGCAGATAATCACTTAAACAACCCTGAGTTTATTTTAACCATTAACTATGATGGTAAATTCACCACCAACTGGGGAGGTACTACTTTCTTAACACACGCAGCAGTGGGTGGTAATATGAAGGCTTCTGATTTTGGTATTGATGGAGGCTGGGGTGGTATTAGAACCACTAAAGGTTTAGTAAACACATTTACGTATGATTTAAATTTACCTGCAGTAACATCTACATTGGGCACTGCTAGTAAATATGGTTTGGTGGGTTCAGCGGTCAACAACTGGGGCGCAACGCCAGATGTTCCTTTTTATCCTACTGCAACTGCTGGCGTTTTTGTTGCTTATGTTAAATTTTTAAGTGGTGATTGGAAAATCAGAGTTAACAATGATTGGTCCGAAAACTACGGCGATAATGGTGCTAATTTATCATTGGAAGCGAATGGTGATAATATGAAAACGGATGCTGGTTTTTACAAAGTAGTGTTAACGGTTAAACCAGGTGCTTTATCTTATGCTGTTTCAAATCCTGACCAACGTGCGCAGTTCTTTACAGGAAACAATGGTGTTGAAATAAATGATATTGGTGACTTTAAAGATGGTTATGGCATCACTAAATTTAAAAACATTAAAAGCGATGGTTCAAATGGTTCAGATGCAACGCAGGTTGACATTGATATGCCTTTGTTCCGTTTGGCTGAGATGTATTTAATTTATGCCGAAGCTGTTAAGCGTGGCGGTGCAGGTGGATCTGATGCTACTGCTGTTTCTTATATCAATAAATTGCGTGAGCGAGCTATTGGTAACAAGAGCGGTAATGTCACCACTTATACCCTTGATATGATTTTGGATGAAAGAGCACGTGAGTTGTATTGGGAAGGTTTCAGAAGAACAGATTTAATCCGTTTTGATGATAAATTCACAACAAGCACTTATGTTTGGCCTTGGAAAGGAGATGTGAAAGCTGGTAAGGGTGTTGAATCTTGGAGAAAGGTTTACCCTATACCAACGGACGATCTTACTGCAAACCCAAATTTAAAGCAGAATCCTAATTATTAATTTAGATTTATTTCTTTAAAATGAAAAATATGAAAACAATAATAAATAAAATCCTTCTAGTAGTCACCTTTGGTGTATTACTTATCGCTTGTAATAAAGAAGGTGAAATGGTAAAATTGGGCACAACTGCTGTGCCAGGAGTATTAACTACCTCTGTGAGTTCAGTGGTACTTACAAAACCCAATTTAACCATGGAAGCGTTTAAAGCTAGCTTTACGCCAGCTGATTTTGGATTTAATGCTGCGGCTACTAACACTTTACAAATTGCAAAAGCGGGTACTAGTTTTGCAGGGGCTAAGGAAATTATCCTTGAAGCAGGAGTGACTTCAAGATCTTTAACCCATTTAGAATTAAATGATATTTTACTTGCAATGAACTTTGTGCCTGAAGTGGCTGCAAGTGTTGAATGCAGAGTGAAATCAACCATTTCAACAAGTGTTGCAGCTGTTTATACCAATGTAAAAACAATGAGCGTTACACCTTTTGCATTAAAAGGTACTTTGTATATGCCAGGTGCTTATCAAGGATGGGATCCAACCACGGCGGATAGTTTAGTATCAGCAACTGGTGATGGTGTTTATAAAGGAGTTATCTTATTTACTGCTTCTGCACAAGAATTCAAATTGTTAAAGAAAAAGTCATGGGGTGCGCCTGAATATGGATCTGGATCTAGTGCAGGTAGCATTGCTGTAGCTGGTGGAAATTTAGTAGGACCAACTGCTTTTACAACAGATGGGGTTACTTACGCTACTGAAAGCTTTTTAGTAACGGCTGATTTGAATACCAATAAAATTGCCTACGAATTACAATCATGGGGATTGATAGGCTCTGCTACTTCAGGTGGCTGGGGATCAGATGTAAA
>DOMR01000105.1 GCA_003509845.1 Chitinophagaceae bacterium
TTTTTATTTTTTGTTGCAACTCCTCACTTGCGGGAACTAGTGGCAAGCGAAGTTCATTTTGTATTAACCCCTGCTCAAACATAAATCCTTTAATACCTGCAGGATTATTCTCGGCATACATATGTGTATAGGATTCAATCAATCCATCATTTATTTTTTTCGCACCTGCAAAATCACCTGACATTGCAGCATTGATCATATCTGTAAATTGCTTAGGAAATGCATTGGCAGCAACGCTTATCACGCCATCCATACCGCATGCAATTTGTGCCATTACAATTTCATCATCGCCACTCACTACTAAAAAATCCGAAGGACGATCTTTTAAAATAGCAATAGTCTGCGCCATCTCCGGACCCGCTTCTTTAATACCCGCAATATTTTTATGTGCCGACAAACGAAGTGTGGTTTCAGCAGTCATATTACGACCCGTACGACCAGGAACATTATATAATAAAATAGGTTTAGGCGCCGCATCTGCTAATGCAATATAATGTTGGTACAAACCTTCCTGAGCTGGTTTATTATAATAAGGAGTTACACTTAAAATTGCAACCACTTTACTTAAATCAAATTTTCCAAAAGACTTAATTACCTCAGCAGTGTTATTGCCACCAATACCTATCACAATGGGCACACGACCATTCACTTTATTTACAGTAAAATTAAAAACTTCAATTTTTTCTTCCTCACTTAAAACAACGGACTCGCCAGTAGTACCTAAAGTCACTATATAATTTAGCCCGCCAGCAATTTGTAGTTCAATGATATTTTCGAGCGCAGCAAAATCAATGGATTTGTCTTTTTTAAATGGCGTTACAACGGCAACACCTGTCCCTTTTAAAGTTTGTCTTAACATAGTAGGTAAAGATAAAAAAATAATGTTACGCTTCCTCCCAAAATCCCATTTTGCTGTACTTCTCAATTCTGATTTCAGTACGAGTCGCAGGAGCGATATCTTTCACCGATTGTAAAGCAGTAATAATATTTTGTTTTAATATAGCAGCCGCTTCGGTATAACTCCAATGCGCACCGCCAACAGGTTCAGGTACAATTTCATCAATCAAGCCAAAACCTTTCATATCATTGGCCGTTAACTTAAGCTGCTCTGCCGCCAACTCCTTCTTATCCCAGCTACGCCATAAAATGGAGCTACAGCTTTCAGGTGAAATAACGGTATACCAAGTATTCTCCATCATTAAGGTTTTATCGCCCACGCCAATGCCCAATGCACCGCCACTCGCCCCTTCCCCAATAATACATATGATAATTGGCACTTTAAGGCGAATCATCTCATATATATTACGTGCAATCGCCTCTCCTTGGCCTCTTTCCTCCGCTTCCAAACCCGGGAAAGCACCAGGCGTATCAATCAAACAAACTACCGGTTTATTGAACTTTTCAGCCAATTTCATGAGTCTAAGGGCTTTTCGGTAGCCCTCAGGGTTGGCCATCCCAAAATTGCGTAATTGGCGCGCTTTGGTATTACTTCCCTTTTGCTGGCCAATCATCATTACGGTTTGCCCCCCTAATTCAGCGAAGCCACCCACCATGGCTTTGTCATCTTTTACATTGCGATCCCCATGTAATTCAATAAACTTATCACACATCAAATGGATATACTTTAAGGTATATGGACGATCAGGATGACGACTTAGTTGTACCCTTTGCCAAGGCGAAAGGCTTTCTGTGATTGCTTTTCGCTTGTCCATGATTGATTTTTCCAACTGATTAATTGTAGCAGATAAATCAATTTTTGGATTTTTTTCAGCTAACTTTTTAGTTGCATCTATTTGTTCGTATAAATCTTTAATCGGTTGTTCAAAATCTAAAAACTGTCTATTTGGGTATTCTGGCATATGGTTATATTGGGATGTAAAAATAATAAAGGTTTTTTAATAAAAGTTTGTTTAAAAAAGCAGTTTCCCCTTATCTTTGCAGCCCTTAATAGTGGATTTATCCACGAAACAAGGATCGGTAGTTCAGTTGGTTAGAATGCCGCCCTGTCACGGCGGAGGTCGCGGGTTCGAGTCCCGTCCGGTCCGCTTTAAAACACTTAACCCATTGATTTTCAATGGGTTATTTTATGCCTGTAGCTGAAAGTGTAGCAAACGGATTCTTTCTACCCTATTTTTTCATCAGTTTAGATAAGGTTTCAACTCTAGATGTAGTTACAGTTTTACCATCTTAAATTGATAGGCTATTTTATTATCATTGGAGGTTATCCTGATGATATAAGTACCCCTGGCTAGTTGACCAAGTTGTATTTTAGTTCCTGCTGTTATATTTTGCTGAGTGGCCACCTTTGATCCTGTGGCTACATCATATACCTCTATGTTTAGTTTTTGATAACCCTTCACTATAAAATCAAAATTCAGTTGATTTACAAATGGATTGGGGGCTAGTTTGATAAACTCATCTTTACTTAGATGAATAATATCAGTTACTAAATAATAGTAGGCTGCGCTTATTACACTGGTACAACCATTTGTGGTTGTTTTTGCTGTATAGGATCCAGCAGCTGCTGGTTTATACTTTTGTGCAGTATCTGTAATCGCTGATCCATCTTTATACCAAGTAGTTCCTGGTGCGCCTGATAATAAGAAATT
>DOMR01000012.1:0-1633 GCA_003509845.1 Chitinophagaceae bacterium
TCCTGAAAAAAATACCATTGCTGGAAAAATTGCTGGGCATGCTTGTGGGCATCATTTGTTTGGAACTGCAAGTGTGGCATCAGGTATTGTTATTAAAGAATTAATTGCAGCAGGTAAATTAAAGGGTACCATTAAAGTATATGGTTGTCCTGCAGAAGAAGGTGGTAGTGGTAAAGTATTTTTAGTGCGCGCTGGGCTTTTAAATGATTTAGATGCTGTTATACATTGGCATCCAGATGTTGAAAATAAAGTGGGTACTTCGATTTCGCTTGCCAATAAATCAGCAAAGTTTAAATTTTATGGTGTGGCTTCGCACGCTGCAATGTCCCCTGAACAAGGAAGATCCGCATTAGATGCAGTGGAAGCCATGGATCATATAGTCAACATGATGCGGGAACATATTCCGCAAGAAACTAGAATTCATTATGTAATTACGAACGGTGGTAAAGCCCCTAATGTGGTTCCTGACTTTGCTGAAGTATATTATTATGTACGTCATCCAAAACGCAAAGAGGTCGTAGAAATTTTTGATAGAGTAGTCAAAGCCGCTGAAGGTGCTGCCTTAGGAACTGGTACGACGATGAACTATGATATCATTGGTGGTACACACGATTTATTAATTAACAAAACACTTGCTGACGTAATGCAAAGCAACTTGGAAATTGTCGGTGGCGTTACTTATACGGAGGAAGAAAAAGCATTTGCAAAAAAAATACAACCCACATTTAATGGCGCACCTATTGCTATGGAAACAGTCGCAACCATCAAACCACTGAGCTATGAAATGGGTGGTGGTAATACCGGATCAACTGATGTAGGTGACGTAAGCTATTTAAACCCCACTGTTGGCGCACGCGTAGCAACATGGGTTCCAGGAACAACAGCACATAGCTGGCAAGCAGTAGCAGCAGGTGGCACAGAGATTGGAACGAAAGGAATGTTGGTAGCAAGTAAAGCAATGGCATTAACTGCAATTGATTTAATGAGTAATCCTTTATTAATTCAAAAAGCAACACAAGAACTTAAAACTGCTATTGGCGATTATAAATACAAAGCATTGTTAGGCGATATTAAACCCGCTCTGAACTACAGAGATTAGTTAGTAATAGAAGCGTTTAAAAAATTTACGCTGCTATTACTTAAACCTCTTATGATTTTTCTAATAAAATATATTAATCTCTGTAGTTTCATCTTATGATTTTTTCGATGCATCCCTTAAACGGGCGCATCGAGGGTACAGAGATTAATTAGTAATAGAAGCGACAAAAAATTACTCGTTTGTTTCCGGGCGCATTTGCGGAAAGAATAATACATCCTGTATAGAAGGTTGATTCAACATCATCATACATAAACGATCTATGCCAATACCAATACCCGAAGTAGGTGGCATGCCATATTCCAAGGCTCTTAAAAAGTCATGATCAATAAACATGGCTTCATCATCCCCTCTTTCCATGAGTGCTACTTGATCCTCAAAACGTTTGCGTTGGTCAATAGGATCATTTAATTCCGTATAAGCATTGGCTAACTCTTTTCCATTGACCATTAATTCAAAACGCTCTACCAAGCCTTCTTTGGAACGATGCTTTTTGGTTAATGGACTCATTTCCACTGGATAGTCAATAATAAATGT
>DOMR01000012.1:1745-4880 GCA_003509845.1 Chitinophagaceae bacterium
TGCTTACAAACCGCTCTTAATCCCGCTTCGTCCATTGCAGAAATATCAATACCGGTATTTTCCTGTATGGCTTCCATAATCGTCACACGACGAAAAGGTGCTTTAAAATTAATTGTGGTATCGCCAACGGTTAATTCTGTTTTTCCATGTAAGGTGATCGCAATCTTTTCAAACAATTGTTCTGTTATTTCCATCATCCAGAAATAATCTTTATAAGCAGTATACCATTCTAATACGGTAAACTCTGGATTATGTGTACGATCCATTCCTTCGTTTCTAAAGTTGCGGCTAAACTCATACACCCATTCAAAACCACCGACAATTAATCGCTTTAAATATAATTCATTCGCAATACGCAGGTAAAATGGAACATCCAATGCATTATGATGCGTCGTAAAAGGCCTAGCAGCAGCACCCCCAGGAATAGCTTGTAACACAGGTGTATCCACCTCTAATGCACCACGGGTATTTAAAAACTCCCGAATGGTGGTCATTAATAATGTACGCTTTACAAAAGTTTCCTTTACATCTGGATTAATAATTAAATCAGCATAGCGTTGACGATATCTAAATTCAGGATCTGTTACTGCATCAAACACATGACCATCTTCATCACGCTTCACCACCGGTAATGGCTTTAATGATTTCGCTAATAAGGTAATTGTACTCGCATGCAATGAGGTTTCACCTGTTTTGGTAATAAACACATATCCTGTTGCACCTAAAATGTCACCTAAGTCCATAGCGTTCTTAGTCATGATATCCCAATAAGTCTTATCCTCATCTGGACAAATTTCATCTCTCTTTATATATAATTGAAAAATGCCCTTATCATCTTGAATTTTTACAAATAACACTTTACCCTTATCATTCACGCTCATAATACGACCCGCAACACAAACCGCTGCAAATTGCTCCTTGGTTTCCTCTGTATAGTTTTGCTTTATATCAATTGAATAGTGGGTCACCGGATATAAAGGCGCTGGATAGGGATTAATGCCTGCAGCTTCTAATTGTTGTAATTTTTCGCGTCGAATGATTTCTTGTTCGGACAATGATTGACTCATGGATGTTATATATTATAGTAGATTATAGTGCAAAAGTAAAACTTAAGCTTCAATTAACGAATAAAGCATTTTGAACCTCCTCAAAACTCAGGGAAAGGCAATCGGCAGGTTGCATTTGAGCTATAGAAAACTGCCCAATTTGGGACCGAATTAATCTTACAACGGGGAAGCCCACGCTTGCAAACATTTTACGGACCTGCCTATTTTTACCTTCGGTGAGCTGAATAGATATCCAGCTTGTAGGAATGCTTTTTCGCACTCGAATGGGTGGATTTCTTTCGGGTACCAATAAGCTATCGGATAATATTTTAAGTACCGCTTTTTTAGTAGCATAGGTTTTCCCATCCACTGAAATAGTCACCCCTTTGGATAAGGATTCAATTGCATCATTGGTGATTAATCCATCTACTTGCACCCAATATGTTCTTGCATGCGCAAATTTTGGATGTAATAATTGATGATTAATACTTGTATCATTCGTTAATAATAATAAACCTTCACTATCATAATCTAATCGACCCACTGGATAAACATCCTTGGGTACATTCAAGATATCTTTTAAGCACAATTTACCATCCGAGGATGTAAACTGCGATAATACTTGATAAGGTTTATATATTAAGTAATATTCCATTTTTGCAGTTGAATGAAAAAACAAAGTCCTCCTGAATGCTCAAGAGGACCTCGTATATGGATGGGTTAGTAAGTACGGGAATCGAATTCCCTTCACAATATTATATATACTTTTTTCTATTTCAAAAAATATTTTAAACAAATTCATTGCGGTTATCCACATATTGCCATTTTTATCCGATTATTTTATAGTAAAATAATGGCTTTACTAGTAGTAAATTTTTTATAAATTAATAAGCCCTATTATTTTGTAACTGTCTGAAACATTGATGAATAAAGGGTTTTATTAATTTGCATTATTTATATTTTTATAAACTCAATCTATTAAATGTTATGATTATTTATATAACTAGGGGGTTAATTTATGCACTTAATGATGAAAAAAATATTTTTATAAAAAAGGGGCATTACCTTTGATTTAGGCCAAAATACTACTTATGAAGCTACTTACACCTGTTTCTGTTGCATGGTTATCCAAATTAACCAATGCTGAAATTATCGGTAATCAACACTTAGAAATTACTGGCGTGAATGAAATTCATCAGGTTGAATTAGGTGATATTGTGTTTGTTGATCATCCGAAATACTATAATACTTGTTTAAACAGCGAAGCAAGTTGTATTATTATTAATGATAAAAATGTAATAGTGCCCGAAGGAAAGGCTTTGTTGTTTTGTGCTGATCCATTTGAAGCGTATTTAAAAATTGTAGCGCACTTTAAACCATTTATTCCTTGTGTAAAAGCAATAAGTGATGATGCAATTATCGGAGAAGGAACTATTATCATGCCTCATGTTTTTATTGGACCCAATGTAACCATTGGTAAAAATTGTGTGTTGCATCCGAGTGTTTCTATTTTATCAGATACTATTATTGGTGATGAGGTAATTATTCAAGCCAATACGGTGATTGGAAGTGACGCTTTTTATTATAATACAAAAAAGGACCGCCAGGATTGGTTTAAAAAACTACTCAGCTGCGGAAGGGTGGTCATTCAAGATAAGGTGGAAATAGGCGCCGGTTGTACCATTGATCGCGGGGTGAGCGGTGATACCATTGTGGGAAGAGGCACTAAAATTGACAATATGGTACATATAGGTCATGATACCCAAATTGAACCCAATTGTTTGTTTGCAGCAGGGGTTGCTATTGCAGGTGGGGTTCAAATAAAGTCAGGGGTGACTTTATGGGGCCAGGTGGGCGTGACTAAAACAATAACGATTGGTGAGAACGCCACGGTATTAGGTCATTCAGGCGTAACAGGTAGTTTGGATGGCAATAAAGTATATATGGGATTCCCGGCAGAAGATGCTGGCATTAAGAAAAGAGAAATTGTTTGGATAAAACGCATCCCTGAATTATGGAAGAAGGTGATGGAATAGCCTTTTTAAAAATGGATGCGCCTGCAATGCCTAGTCACTTAAATGATACAGCG
>DOMR01000279.1:0-7065 GCA_003509845.1 Chitinophagaceae bacterium
TAATGATCAATATTGACAAAGCCATTACCCTTAAATAATTAGAATAATGCTATCTAACATTTTTATATTACTCAGACAGGAACTTATACTTAGCTTACTTATATTTTTATTGCTATTTATTAAAATAGGCAAAGAAAGAAGTAATGAAACGGTTTTGAACCTCATTAATATTTTATTATTTGTCAACCTAGCAGCGGGGTTATTTGGCATGAGCGAAGGCGGTGCATTTAATGGCATGTTTACAACCAATGCCTTTATTGTATTAGAAAAAAACATTTTAAACTTAGCGATCCTTTTAATCTCCATGCAATCCTACGCTTGGCTGAAACATCATAAGCAAGTCGCTGAATTTTACTTACTCATATTCACTTCCTTACTAGGGATGTTCTTTATGATTTCAAGCGGTAATTTATTAATGTTTTATTTAGGGCTTGAGATGAGTACCATTCCATTAGCTGCAGCTGCTAATTTTGATTTGGCCAAACGCAAATCTTCCGAAGCTGCCATGAAACTAATTTTATCCTCTGCATTCTCCTCTGGTATTTTATTAATGGGTATTTCCTTTTTATACGGTACTAGTGGCACACTAAGCTTTGATGTTTTAACTGCGCATATCGGTAATGACCCAATGCAATTGTTTGCATTCATTTTATTGGTATCTGGTTTTGCATTTAAAATATCAGCAGTCCCTTTTCACCTTTGGACCGCTGATGTTTATGAGGGTTCCCCCGTTGCTGTCACAGCATTTTTATCAGTAGTGTCAAAAGCTGCCGTATTATTTACTTTCACTTCAATTTTATATAAAGTATTTACACCAATCGCTACGGTATGGTATGGAGTTTTAGTATTGTTATCGGTGGCAACTATATTAATTGGTAATTTATTTGCCATTAGACAGGATAATTTCAAACGCTTCCTTGCATTTTCATCTATTGCACAGGTGGGCTTTATTTTAATTGGTATTTCAGGAAGTTCGCAAGCAGGATCTGCTTCATTGGTGTACTTTGTTTTAATTTATGTGTTCTCTAATTTAGCTGCCTTTGGGGTAGTAACCGTGGTGAGTGCCTTAACAGGAAAGGAAAATATTTCAGACTTTAAAGGATTTTATAAAACCAACCCTTTTTTATCCTGGGTTTTAACCATCGCTTTATTCTCATTAGCTGGAGTACCTCCTACTGCAGGATTTTTTGGTAAATTATTTTTAATGATGGCTGGTGCTGCTAAAGAAAATTACGGACTCATTACTTTTGCTGCCTTAAATATGGTCATTTCCTTTTTCTATTACTTAAAAGTGGTGAAGGCAATATTCATGGAGGAAAATGAGCAACCGATTCAAAAACTAAGCATTCCAGGAATAACAAAGTTGGCAATGTATATCTGTGTAGCAGGAATTATTATTACTGGATTAGCTAGTATGGTATATGATTATATTTATTCACTAAGTATTGGCTTGTAAAAAAATAGTTGATTATGGCAATTAATAAGAACCACGAATTTGAAGATTTAGATAGTATTAAATGTGCGATTGTTGAAAAGAATGCAAGTCCAGAACGCGTCGCATTTTTGAAGCAATTATTGGAATTAAATAAATACCAAGTAGTAGTAGTGGGAAGCCCTGCCCCTAAAGCAGCACCGGCCGCGCCAGTTGCAGCTCCTGCAGTTGAAGGCGATGCGACGACACCAGCGCCTCCAGTTCCTGAAGCGCCAGCAGCACCCACTACATTTACAGTGGGCGTGACTAACTTAACCTTTAATGCAACTAATGCTATTTTTGGTCGTCAATTAAAAACCGACAACGGAACTATAGTCACCCTTGCTTATTGGCAACAAAAAGAAGCGGTTTCCAATGACGAAGTGCCCTATTTTGAGCAGGTGAATTAGCAACTACCTAATACTCCTTTCCCCTTCAAAAGCACAACCCTAGTTGTGCTTTTTCATTTCCTAATCAATATCTGCTAAGTCACTGACATTTATCATGTTTTGATTTTTGTGTTTGAGGTACTTTGGCCACTCAAACACAAAACTTGAATATGGAAACTATTGAAGCAACAGTTAAACCAAGTAAAAAATCAGGCGTCGATCAATCACCCATAACGGTAATGGATGGCAATGAAGCAGCAGTGTACATCGCTTATAAAACAAGTGAGGTTTGTGCTATTTATCCCATCACACCATCGTCCACCATGGGCGAATTTGCTGAGGAATGGAGCAGTGATTTAAAAGAAAATATATACGGCGAGGTTCCTAAAATAATTGAAATGCAAAGTGAAGCGGGTGCAGCAGGCGCTATTCACGGTGCATTACAAGGTGGTGCATTGGCTTCCACATTTACTTGTTCTCAAGGCTTATTACTAATGATCCCTAATATGTATAAAATTGCAGGTGAATTAACACCCACTGTTTTTCATATTGCAGCAAGAGCATTAGCCACCCATGCATTATCTATATTTGGCGACCACAGTGATGTAATGGCCGTGCGTTCCACCGGCTTTGCCATGTTATTTGGCAACAACGCACAACAAGCACATGATATGGCCATGATTGCCACAGCAGCCACTTTAAAATCGAGTATCCCTTTCTTAAATATTTTTGATGGCTTTAGAACCTCCCATGAAATAAATGAAGTGCAAATTTTATCGGATCAAATCATTAAGGAAATGATGGATGAAAAACAAGTTGCGCGTCATAGAGCAAGATCTTTAAATCCAGAAAATCCATTCATTCGCGGTACAGCACAAAATGCGGATGTGTTTTTTCAAAGCCGAGAAGCTTGTAACGAATACCATTGGAATACTCCAGGTATCGTAGCGGAAACCATGGAAAAATTTGAAAAATTAACGGGTCGTTCCTACAAATTATTTGAATACCATGGTGACCCACAAGCAGAACGTATTATTATCATCATGGGTTCAGGTGCTGGTACTGTTGGTGAGACTGTCAAATACTTAAATAACAAAGGAGAAAAAACAGGCTACCTCACCGTGCATTTATTTCGTCCCTTTTCCATTGCCCATTTTGTAAAAGCAATTCCTACGAGTGTAAAACAAATCGCCGTATTAGACAGGTGTAAGGAAACAGGTGCCATTGGAGAACCATTGTATATGGATGTAATTAATGCATTACATAATGGTTGGGAAGGAACTATGCCAAAAGTAATTGGCGGCCGATATGGATTGGCTTCCAAAGAATTTAATCCGGCCATGGTGAAAGCAATTTTTGAAGAACTAACAAATGCAAAACCAAAAAATGGATTTACCATTGGTATTGATGATGACATCACCCATACCAGCATAGTATATGACAAAACATTTAGCTTAGAAAGCCAGCATTTATTCCGTGGCTTATTTTTTGGATTAGGTGCTGACGGAACTGTGAGTGCAAATAAAAACACGATTAAAATTATTGGCGACGTAACCGACAACCATGTGCAGGCCTATTTTGTATATGATTCAAAAAAATCGGGCTCATTGACCGTATCTCATTTGCGTTTTAGTGAAAATCCCATCCACTCCACCTATTTAATTAATTCAGCAAATTTTATCGCTTGTCATCATTTTCATTATTTAGAAACTTTCGACATTTTAAAAGACGCAGAACATGGTGCAACTTTCCTTTTAAATGCCCCTTTTAATACAGAAGAAGTTTGGCATCATATTCCTTATAAAATTCAAAATGAAATAAAAGAGAAGCAATTAAAATTTTATGTCATTAACGCATCCAAAGTGGCCAAAGAAACCGGTATGGGTTCAAGAATCAATGCCATTCTGCAAACCTGTTTCTTTGCTATTTCTAATATTATGCCAAAAGAAGCCGCCATTGCTGCGATTAAAAATGCGGTGAAAAAAACTTATGGTAAAAAAGGAGAAGCGGTGGTGCAAAAGAATTTTGATGCTATTGATAAAACATTAGAAAACCTTTGTTTGATTGATTATTCCACCTTAGCAATTGGTCATATTGAAATTACCCCTGCAGTGACTGGCAATGCCCCTGATTTTGTAAAAAATGTATTAGGTAAAATCATCGCCGGCGAAGGAGATGAACTACCTGTGAGCGCCTTTCCAGCGGATGGGACTTATCCATCGGCGACCACCAAATATGAAAAAAGAAATATCGCAGAACAGGTGCCTGTATGGGATCCAAGCTTGTGCTCACAATGTGGCAAATGTTTTTTTGTATGTCCGCATGCAGCCATTCGTCCAAAAGTATATGACGCAAGTCAATTAGAAAAAGCACCTGACTTTTTTAAACATATCGCACCTATTGGAAAAGAATTTATGAAAGATAGCGAAGCTTATACCTTACAAGTAGCAGTAGAGGATTGCACAGGTTGTAATTTATGTGTAGAAGTTTGTCCTATTGAAAGTAAAACTGAAGTTGGGCACAAAGCAATAAATATGCAGGATGTAATTCCATTAAAAGAAACTGAGAAAAAGAATTGGGAATTTTTCCTTTCCTTACCAGATATTGACAGAACAAGAATAGCAAAAACAACGGTAAAAGGATCTCAGTTCTTAGAACCCTTATTTGAATTCTCAGGTGCATGTAGTGGGTGTGGCGAAACGCCCTATTTAAAATTGCTAACCCAATTATTTGGCGATAGAATGATTGTGGCCAATGCCACAGGTTGCTCTTCCATTTTTGGCGGAAACTTACCTACCACACCATGGAGTATGAATGCTGCTGGGAATGGGCCAGCATGGGCCAACTCTTTATTTGAGGACAATGCTGAATTTGGGTTAGGAATTAAATTAGCCACTGATATGAAACGCCAATACGCGTTCTCCTTATTAAAAACAATTAAGGAGGAAGTAGGTGCTGAGTTAGTGGATGCTATTTTATGCAATCTGGAAGAAGATGAAACTCAAATTATACAACAACGATTAGATGTAAATCAAGTCAAAAATAAATTAAAAGCGATTAACAATCCTGCTGCAACATTATTAAGTCAGGTTGCTGGTTTCTTAGAGAAAAAATCCATGTGGATAGTGGGTGGTGATGGTTGGGCTTATGATATTGGATTCAGCGGTTTAGACCATGTATTGAGTACGGGTGAAAATGTAAATATTTTAGTTTTAGATACTGAAGTATATTCAAATACAGGTGGCCAAAAATCAAAATCATCCCCAATTGGCGCAAGTGCAAAATTTTCCTTGAAAGGAAAAACAACGGGTAAAAAAGATTTAGCCATGCAAGCCATGGCACATGGCAATGCTTATGTTGCTGAAATTGCGATGGGTGCTAATGATGTTCATGCACTAAAAACAATTCTAGAAGCCGAAGCCTTTCCAGGCCCTTCTATCATCATCGCTTATAGCCATTGTATTGCACACGGTTATGATATGTGCCATGGATTAGATCAACAGGCACTCGCAGTGAAAAGTGGCTACTGGCCTTTGTTCCGATTTAATCCAATGAATGAAAAAGGAAAAAGATTCATGTTAGACAGCAAGGACCCATCCATCCCAATGGAAGATTTCATGTACAATGAAAACAGGTTTGCTACTATCAAAAATAATAATCCTGAAAGAGCACATGAATTTTTAGATCAAGCCAATCAAGGTATGCATACTAGGCTTGAAAAATTACTAGCATTTAAAAATTTGTAATTATATAATTGGTTTGTTTTTTCAATCGTGGTCAAACAAAAACCCCAAGCTTGCTTGGGGTTTTTTATAAATAACATTTAAATTAAATGTTTACTATTTTTTAAGTTCGTTATTTTTTCCCTTGTACTTTTTTGTGCAAATCATCCAACTTGCTTGTGTACAAACTACGGCCATGGGTACCTAAAATAATTTCATTATCTCTAGGATGAATCACGATATCGTGAATTGGTACCGCATTTGGTAAACCTTTGTTCCAACCCATGGAACTTGCACCACCATCTGTACTTACATACAAACCACCGTCAGTACCAACATATAAAACTTGACCTGAAACATTATCTTCAGTAATTACATTGACTGCTTCCAAAGGCAAATCTTTCATGATTTGCGTCCAAGTTGTTCCATAATCATTACTTACAAATACATATGCATTAAAATGGTCATTACGATAGCCATTCATTGTTGCATAAACACGTGATTCACTGTATGCACTTGCCAATACCCTACTCACATATAAACCTTTAGGTAATTTTGCACTTAATAAAGAAAAAGTATAACCACCATCTTTGGATAAATGAATCATACCATCATCTGTTCCTACATAGATTAAACCAAAACGGAATGGACTTTCACTCATGGTTGTTAAAGTACCATAAGGAACATCCCCTTGCGCTGGGTTGGAAGTTAATTCAGTACTTAATGTTACTAAACTATCTCCTTTACTCATAGAGCGGTGAAATTTATTACTTCCATAATAAAAAACATCTTGGTTATGCTTACTTAATAAAATAGGTGTTTGCCAATTGAATCTAAATGCAGGCTCTCCTAAATTACGTAATGGTCTAATAAACTTTCGCTCCTTAGTTGTCAAATTCTGTCTTGAATATGCCCCATATTGAGAGCCACTATAAATAGTTTTATTATCTCTAGTATCTACCTGTACTTGCATACCATCCCCTCCATTTAACATAGTATAAGGATTATGTCCACTATCAAACCAATCAAAACTTTCTTTGGTTTGACTTGATCCCATCCAAGTACCATTATCCTGTAAGCCACCATAAACATTATAAGGCTTAGCCATATCAAAATTTATATTGTAAAATTGACCCACTGGAGGTGTATTCGCCTTAAACCAATGATCGCCATTATCATAAGTAATATTACAACCACCATCATTACCAATAATAATGTGCCCGTCTTTTTGACCATTTAACCATGCGTAATGATGATCAGAATGTACATTTTCCTTACCTATTTCTTTAAACGTTTTTCCGCCATCTTTACTTAATAATATACCAACGCCTGTGATAATTATTTTATCAGCATTGGTAGGGCTTATAAATACTTTACCAAAATAATAACCATAGGTACTATATAAATTAATTGGCTTGGTATGTGTTTTTTTCCAGGTTGCTCCTGCGTCCTCACTACGATATACTTCAGCACCAATAATTGG
>DOMR01000279.1:7143-14402 GCA_003509845.1 Chitinophagaceae bacterium
CCCGACTTTACATCTTCCTTGATGCCGGATACCGTGTATTTCATTGGCAAGCCATTACGAGGCGAACGAATAAAATTGGTAAACTTACGATCATCTAATGCTAAAAATTGATCAACCGTTAAATCTTTAAAATCACGCAATGCATATCTAGTGGTGTCACTATATCTTTTTATTGTTGTATCAGATTGCTGGGCGTTATTGTCAACTATCGCATAAACGATAGATGGATTTTCAGGATAAACCGCAATACCAATTCTGCCGACCCCTTCGCCTGTAGGAAAACCTGAAGCAGCTGTTGAAGCCAACGTCCAACTATCACCGCCATTGGTACTTTTATAAATACCACTTGTTTTTCCCGCCTCTACAAAGTTGGAAGCAGAACGTGTTTTATACCACATTGCAGCGTATAAGTTATTTGGATTTTTTGGATCAATATCTATATCAATGCCGCTTGTATTCGCATCAATGTATAAAGTTTGTTTCCATGTTTTACCACCATCCGCCGTTTTATATATACCGCGTTCTTTATTTTCTGAGTATAAATGACCCAAAGCGGCTACCCATGCAACGTTAGGATCAATGGGTGATAATTGCACTTTTCCAATATGATGACTTTCAGGTAAACCTAGGTAAGTCCAGGTTTTTCCATTATTGTCTGATTTGTAAACGCCAATTCCAGCATAGGAGGAACGACTACTGTTCGCCTCCCCGGTACCCACCCAAATGATTCTATTTTTCCAATTCACTGCAATATCACCAATATTCAAAGTTGCAGTTGAATCAAAAATGGATTTAAAACTTTGTCCATTATTAATGGTATGCCAAACACCCCCAGTCGCATAGGCGACATAAAACTCCGTAGGATCACTCGGATTTACATCAATATCAACAACACGACCACTCATCACTGATGGCCCGATGTTTTGAAACGATGTATTATTGACCGTTGAATTCGCCAAAAGAAGTGATCTTTGTTCGTTACTCTTTAGGCGATCTGTCGCAGAACTAGGTTTGGGTTGCGCAAAAGCAACTAAACCCATAAATAAGAAGATGTGTAGAAAAATTGATTTCATGTATCGTGTATTTGTAAATAAATATAAGGACTTTTTAAAAGGAGAATTGCCAAAAATGATAAGTGAAGACCCTAAAAGAAAATGCTTTGTAATAAAAATTACAAAGCACTGGTTATCAATATGTTAGTTTCATTAAGAGATAAGTCATCCTTTAATCAACTTCCTCTAGAACCACCTGTTTTAATTGGTTTTTTAGCCGCGCCTGTTGATTTTGTGTTGGCTTTAGCAATAAATTTTGAACTTCCACCTTGTACCGACGCTTTTGTTGTATTGGTGGAATTTTTTGCTGCGATTTTTTTATTAATAGCAAATCCCATAGTTATTATTTTAGGATATAAATATAATTAAAAAAAGACAATAAACATATCTTTGAAAAAATATTTTATATATAGTGAGTGAGATTAAATCAATAATGAATCAATGGGGAAAAGAACATACGCCATTTGTTTTTTTAATTGATTTTGAGTGTAAAAAGCCGATGTGTTGGAAATGGTCCGACACAGAAAATATTTTTGAATTTAATTTTGACGGAGTCACGAATCAAAAAGAAGCAAATACGCATAATAACGATACTCCTACATCCGATTTTGAATTTAACAAAGCGCCCATTTCCTTTGAAGAATATAAAAACAAATTCGATCAAATAAAAAAAGAAATCGAACTTGGCAATAGTTTTTTAGTCAACCTTACTGCAAAAACCAAAATAAAGTCGAATTACACTATTGCAGAAATTTACAATCGGGCAAATGCAAAATACACTTGTTACTTAAAAGATGAATTTGTATGTTTTTCTCCAGAAACATTTATAAAAATAAAAGAAGGTAAGATATACTCCTATCCGATGAAGGGCACCATCAATGCAGGTATTCCAGATGCAAAAAATATTATATTGAACGATACCAAGGAAATTTCAGAACATGCAACCATGGTGGACCTAATTAGAAATGACTTAAGTAGGGTATCAAAGAATGTAAAAGTAAATAAATACAGATACTACGAAGAGATTGCGACGCAGAATGGGAACCTAGGTCAAGTAAGTTCTGAAATTGTGGGCGAATTAGATGCTAATTACTGTGAAAATATTGGTGAAATTATTTTTGATTTGCTGCCCGCAGGCTCCATATCTGGTGCCCCAAAACAAAAAACAATACAAATAATTGCTGCTGCCGAAAAGGAAGATAGAAGCTATTATACTGGCATTGCCGGCTATTATGATGGACAAAATTTAGACAGTACCGTTTTAATTCGGTATTTGCAAAATGACAGCTTTTATCGCAGTGGCGGTGGTATTACCTGCAATAGCGAGGCCCAAAACGAATACCAAGAAATGATAGATAAAGTATATGTACCCCTTATTTGAAACCATAAGATATAAAAATGGGATATTAGAAAATTTATCCTACCATCAAATTCGAATTAATCGAACATTGGGTGCATTGGGCGGAAATACATCCATCCAGCTTGATGAAATACACATCGAAGGTGATTTTGAAAAAGATATCGTTTATAAAATAAAGTGCTTATATAATTTAGAGGGATCATGCCATATTGAAAAAGAAATTTATCATAAAAAAACAATTCAAACTGTTTCCATTCATCTCGCTGCACAAGAAGAATATCAAAATAAATATACAGATCGAACCTGGCTGAATGAGGCGTTAAAAAAATCAGGAACAGATGAAATTATTATAGTACAAAAAAATCTGGTCAAGGACGGCAATTACGCAAATTTGGTTTTTTTTAATGGGACTGAATGGCATACTCCAAAACACCCACTACTTTTAGGTACGCACCGCGCAAGGCTCATTGACGAAAATAAAATTATCGAAAAAAATATCACCCTTAGTGATATAGCCAATTACACTTCACTAAAATATGTTAATGCTATGATGCTTTGGGAGGAATCCCCCGAAATTGAAATACGACAATTAGCTCATTCCTGATTTATAGAAAAACGTTTTGTAAAATAAACACTGCTGCGCCACTTAAAAATCCAATGAGCGCAATCCAGCTTATATTTTTGAGATACCAGAAAAAATCAATTTTTTCCATGCCCATCACTGCCACCCCTGCCGCAGATCCAATAATTAATATAGAGCCTCCTGTTCCAGCTGTGTAAGCGATTAATTCCCAAAAATAGTGGTCTGTAGGATAAGTTTGAAGGCTGTACATATTTTGTAAAGCAGCGACTAATGGAACATTATCAAATACAGCAGATAATAAGCCAATACTAATAGCCACGCCATTTAAATTACCCATGACCTCATTTAATTGCTGTGCCATTTTAGGTAATACACCCACATATTGTAATGAACTTACACTCAATAGAATGCCAAAGAAAAATAAAATACTGGGTGTATCAATTTTACGCAATGCATGATTGACGGAAAGTAGTCCCTTTTCTGATTCATGTTTTTTATTATGGATCACCTCCGTGATTACCCACATGACGCCTAAGCAAAAAAGCATCCCCATATAAGGTGGCAAATGGGTGATTGTTTTAAAAACAGGCACGAATAATAAACATACAATGCCAGCTATAAAAATAAAATTTCGTTCCTTTGGATTTGTCGTAAAATTCAAGTTAGCTGTTTCCTCATTCTTAAAAATGATACGACCTTTGATAGTGTAATTAATAATAATTGCGGGTATTACCATACAAATTAAACTTGCTAAAAAACTTTGTTTAATGATGTTCATGGCAGTGACTTGTCCACCAATCCACAACATAGTTGTTGTTACATCGCCAATGGGACTAAAAGCACCACCAGCGTTTGCCGCTATCACTACTAAGCCCAATAACCGCCATTTTGTTTTTTGATCTGCTACTAATTTATTTAAAATAGAAGCCATGACAATGGTAGTGGTCAAATTATCTAAGACCGCAGACAGAAAAAAGGTGATTAATCCTATTAGCCAAATCAATTTGGCTTTATGTGTTGTTTTAATACGATCTACAATATTTTGAAATCCATCATGCGCATCAATTAATTCCACAATCGTCATTGCCCCTAATAGAAAAAAAAGTATCTCACTAATTTCACTTAAATGATGCGACAATGATTCTAAAACAATGTTTTTATCAGGCGTGTCAAAAATGATCAAACTCCAACACAAAACTGCTGTAACAAGCGCAATGGCCGATTTATTAATTTTTAATACCCCTTCAAAAGTAATCGCCAAATAACCAACAAAAAAAACAAGTAGTAAAACTAAAACCATTTTAATTGATTTATATGAAGCAAAATTAATACGAATTAAAGGTAGTAATTAAAAATTGATGAGGCAAGGTTAAGTCAGTTTAAGTGTAAGAAAGTAGAATTCTGCTGTTACTGTTAAAATAAAGGCAGAGTGCTTTACTGAAAATTTGGTGCTTGTTGCAAAGTATTGCCCCTTAGGAATCCGGGTTACTCTTACGGCTATAATAAAGAATGATCAGAAATAATAATGCTAATAAAAACTGCAGTAAATAGTTGCCCATTTTTTGTCTATTCAACTTTTGACAAAAAATAAGGTCATAGGTTTATTCCATGCAACCATTTTGAATAAAATCTCCCATAGTGACAAATTCAGCTAGCTTGTTTAGGTCATTCATTAACCGGTATAGCTTATCAAGTAGCTCATTATCAGACCCCTTTGTGGTATATTTTGGCAAACCAAAGGCAGTGATATTCGTAAACTCCCAAGGATGAAAATACAAGCTCAAATAGCCATCTTTATTTAATGTTTGTAGCGCCAAGTTTAAATATATCGCATAGGGAAAATTCTTAAAACTTAACCAAAATAAGGGGATTCTAAAATTTGGACTCACTGAGGCAGGAACCCTAATTAATCCTTGTTCACTGTACTTGGTCCGAGGTAGATGAAAATTATTATACCTCCCCGGTAGCCAAGTGGGATGAATGGAAGCATCATAACTATACCCCGCTTCATTAATATCACCAACCCGAACCTGACGCATTCTTGGCATTCTTAAACCCTTTACCGGCTTTTGGATAATTTCTTCTAATCGGATTCTGGATGCGAGTAAATCCACTGTTGAGAACTTAGAATGATAAAAAGTATGGGAGGCAATCTCATGCTTCTCAGATAGTGCTTTGATGCTATCAGAATATTTATTTGCAAAATTTGCGGTAGTAAATAAAGTGGTCGTATAATTTTGATCATTTAAAATGGGCATCAAATTATCCAAGCCCTTTTTTCCAATTTCCATTTGGGTTTCAATAGCAATATTGAAATTATATTCAAGAGGCATATCAAACTCCTCAACATCAAAACTTAATAAAACTTTAGGCGTCATAAATTACACGCTTTTACTATATAGTGGGGCCTATTTTTACTTTGTATGACCAATTTACTTAAATAAAATCCTATGATGCCAAGTATCATTAAATTGAGGCCTCCAAAAAATGCCACAGTCGCAATAACCGATGCCCATCCATGTACTTCGGTACCGAAATAAAAGGCATAAAAAATATAGGGGATATATAATAAGGACATCATTGCAAAAAATAAGCCTAAATAAGCGGCAACATACAATGGCTTCGTGCTAAATGAGGTAAAACCTTTAATTCCAAAACTAATCATTTTGTTATAGGTATACTTTGTCACACCGCTGTATCGCTGCTCTGCCGTATATTCGATACTAATTTGCTTATACCCCATCCATTTTATTAAACCACGATAAAATAAATCAAACTCATTAAATGATTTTAAATGTGTTATTGCAGAGCCACTAATTAATCTAAAATCAGCAGAACCTTCTTCAATTTTAATTTCAGAGAATTTGCTAATAATATTATAAAACAATGACGAAGTTTTTGATTTTATAAAACTGTCCGATTTGCCATCAACACGATGCGTCCTTACTATTTCATAGCCTAGCTCATAATTTCGAAGTAATTCATTAATTAAATGTGGCGGATGTTGCAAATCACAATCCATCATAATAATTATATCTGCGTTACACATATCCAAACCCGCTTTTAAAGCATTTTGGTGCCCAAAATTCCTAGATAACTCAATGTACTTTACTTTGCTGTCCTCTGCAGATAAAGCTTTTATTTGCATAAGGGTATCATCTGTACTACCATCGTCAATAAACAAAATTTCGTATGGATACTTACAATTTGCCAATGCCAATATAATTTCTTTATAAATGGGACTGATATTATTATGCTCATTATGAGCGGGCAAAACTATATTAAGCTTTTTCATGGGGGAGTGACTTATTATCAAATGAATTAAATAATAAATTATAACTTATAAATAACCAAGCCAAAAAACAAGGCAGTGCTTTTAAAGCATATTTTACAACAATGGCTTGTAAAATATCAGGAAATAAATCCGTGGGTGAAAAAACAGTTAATACCAATAATAGCGTAAGCAACAAATACAAATATAATGCTGGCTTTGGCGCATGTAAAACATACCAAATACTAAAACCAATCACCGCTATGACATAGGTAGGTGATTCAGCAGAAGTACTAAAAATAACTAACCCTATTAAGAGTTGCGCCAAATAGGTTAGTTGAAAATTAGTATTGCCCCATTTTGAAAAACGATACAATGGGAGTAGCATTAATATGCCACCAGGTATAATAAAATAAAAACTAGCTAAATTATAAAAACCTGTAGTCCTTTTAACAAAACCTATTACTGAAATATTCTGCATACCTGAATTCATATAGGAGTTAATATTTTCAGTATTTTTTTCAACGAGTACATGAAACCAATCGATATACGATTGATATACAAATTCTGGACTTGAAATAAACATGGGTAAGCAAAAGAAAATTATTGTCCATAATATTAGGTACCCTATCAATTTTTTATACTCCTTAGTAAAAAAAATAAAGGGTAATCCAACAATACCATATAATTTAATGAATGTGCCAGCAACAATCAACAAAGCAGCCAAACTTAGTTGGTTATTTTTGATAGCTACATAGGACAATATAATCCAACTGCACAACATGGGATTAAATTGTAAATTTTGAATCGCTGTAAGTGTTTCAATTAAGGATATTAATAAAATAATATTTTTACCCCAAAAAGATATCGGCAGCTTTCCAACCGCATAAAATAAAAGGGAAACATTCATCATGCCCCACAACACCAAACCTAAATAATTGGGCAAAATGGCAAATGGTGCAATTAAAACAGCAAATAAAGGGCCGTAATGAT
>DOMR01000268.1:0-6434 GCA_003509845.1 Chitinophagaceae bacterium
GCATCGCTGGTTTTAAAACTTCTTCCAAACGCATCGTTCCATACTCTGCAAGCATCATACAAAGTCCACCAGGAGTGCCAGGTGTTGTTGCTGCTAATGGACCATATTCGGGAGGAAAATTCATTCCTTTGCTCTTAAAAAATTCAGGTGTTGCACCTGTAGGAGCCACACCCATGGCGGATATAGCGATAACTTGTTTTGTTTTTGGATTGTAAATTAACGCCTGTGTTTCACCACCCCAACTAAGCACATCCCACATCGTACAAGTGGCTGCTAACATAGCACAGGCAGCATCTACAGCATTTCCACCTTTGTTAAAAATAATAGAACCAGCCGTTGCAGCAAGTGGTTTACCAGTAATGGCCATCCAGTTTTTTCCATGCAATGGAGGTTTTTGAGTAGGTTGCGTTTTTGCTGTGTAAGACAGGATTAAAAAAGCAAATACAAATTTTAATATTTTCATAGGATTGAAATTACAAGAAGGAATTGATTTTTTTGAATCTAATTTTTTTAAAGAAAATGTTTGTTAATAAATCTTGTAATAATAGATTTAATACCTTTTTATTTAAATAAACTATTACTATTACGGGTGTTAATACCTTAACAACCTTCTTATACACATACTTATATTTTTAGTGTTCACTCGTTATACACTTTAATACACAGTTTTATAAACATATTTTATAGATAGTTTTTTATATTTACTAACCATTATTTCTTCTTTTTAGAAGGTTATTAAATGATAAAATATTTAGTATCCACTACTTATATACTGTTAATTAACTGGGTGTAAAATGAGTTTATTTTGGACCTTTACCCCTTAATACCTCTAAACCCTAGTACTTGTTCTAGTTCTGTCCACATAATTTTTATAAAAAAAGGTGGTTTTCCACCTAAAATACTACTTATTAACCCTTAGTTTGTGGATAGAAATAAGGCCGCAATACCTTATTTTTGCTCTCCGGTAAATTGCCGGTTATTTTATTTATTATAATTCGTTTTTATGTCTGTTATTCAAAGTATTCGTGACAGAGGCACGTGGATCATTTTTACTATTATCGCTGTAGCCTTAATTGCTTTTATTTTACAAGATGGTGTTGGACGTCAAAATGGTAGCACTACCACAACCCTTGGTACTGTAAATGGTGAAGAAATTGGAAAAGTAGCCTTTGAAGAAAAAGTAGAAATCCAGGTTCAAAACTATGCATCTCAAGGAATTAAGAGAGAGCAAATCATTGGTTTCTTGTGGAACCAAGAGGTTGATCTTTTATTATTCAAATCAGAGCAACAAAAATTGGGCATTACTGTCGGAAATAAGGAATTAAACGATGTTTTATTTGGTAATGAATCTCCTTTTAGACAAGAGTTCACTGATAGAGCAACTGGTGAGTTTAAGGTTAATGATGCGCGTCAAGCAATTGCACAACTTAAAAAAAGTAAAAACGTAGACCAAATAAACCAAATAGAAAAATTTTATATTGCGCCCTCTATTGAAAACAGACAAAGAAGTAAATACCAGGCGTTAGTAATTAAAGGAATTCAATTTCCAAAATGGTTGGCGGATAAAGAATTTGCAGAAACAAATGCAATTTCAAATATTTCTTATGTGTCAGTACCATATAGTAGTATAATTGACAGCACTATTAAAGTAAGCAATGATGATGTTGCTACTTATTTAAAACAAAACGAGGCCGCTTACCAAGTAGATGAAACTTCTAGAAATATAAGTTTTGTTGCTTTTAGCGCAGCCCCCTCCTCCGCTGATAGTGCTAATGTTTATAACCAAGTTGTTTCACTAAAAGCAGATTTTAAAAACGCGAGCGATGTTTCTTCTTATTTAAATAAAGTTGGATCAGAAAATATATTTTATAATAGTTATTTGAGTAAAAACAGAATACAAGTTCCTCAAAAAGATTCTATTCTTTCTTTACCTATCGGAGGCGTTTTTGGTCCTTATATTGATGGAAGAAATTATAGTATAGCAAAAGTTATTGCAACTACACAGTGGCCCGATAGCACAAGTGTTAGGCATATTTTAATTGCTACAACCAACCCTCAAAATGGCCAACAAATTAAAGACGATAGTGTAGCAAAAAAATTAGCGGATAGTATTAGTTTCGCCATACGCGGCGGCGCTTCTTTTGATGCGTTGTGTCAACAATATTCGGACGATCAAGGAAGTAAACCAACCGGCGGAACAATAGATATGTTTCCTCAAGCACAAATGACGCCAGCTTTTAATGATTTTTCATTTGCAAATCCCGTTGGAACCAAGCAGGTTGTTAAAACAGAATTTGGTTATCACTATGTTGAAATTTTAAAACAAACACCAAAAGTAGCATCTTATAAAATTGCTTATTTATCTAAGCCATTATTACCAAGCACAGAAACAATTAACTCCGCTTCAACAGCTGCAGCACAATTTGCTACCTCTAGTACGGATATAAAATCATTCAACTCAAACGCCGTTAAAGCAAACAAACAAGCGCTACCAGCTACGAATATTAAAGAAAATGATTTTAGTATTCAGGGTATTGGTGAATCAAGGGCGATGGTGCGCTGGGTTTATGAAAAATCGGTAAATGATATTTCAGAACCATTTGAGGTAGAAGATAATTATTTGGTTGCAATTATTACCAGCGAAGATAAAAAGGGCCTAATGGGTGTTGATGCAGCAAGACCACAAGTAGAAGGAATAATTAGAGATGAAAAAAAGGCGAGCATCATTAAAACAACATTGAAGGGTAATTCATTAGAAGCATATGCTAGTGCGGGAAAAACAATCGTACAAAAATTAGATAGTATTGGTTATGTATTTTCTATGCTATCAAATGTTGGAAATGAACCGAAGGTAGTAGGCGCTGCTTTTAATAAAGCATTATTAAACAAAGTAAGTGAGCCTATAGCTGGAAATACTGGTGTTTTTGTTTTAAGTGTAAACGCACTGGGCGCAAAACCGGCGCAACAAGATCCTTTATTATACAAAGAGGAAACACTACAAAGATTAAGAAATGTAATGTTTAGAACGAACGTCGCCCTTAGAAAAGCGGCTAGTATTAAAGATAATAGATCAAAGGTGTATTAATATACCCCGTTCTTAGAGATATTGCGGCCCCGATCATTCGGGGCCGTTTCTTTTAAGCCACAATCTTCCAATTTCGTTAGTAGATATATTAAATAGTGCCTAATTTTACACTATGTCAGACTCCTTAATAAATAAAGTTGCGGAAAGTGGATTAATTAGCATTGATCTGGCTAGTTTTTTACCAAACGACACGGTGGTTGTGTTTGATATAAAACCCTATTTATTTATGGAGCTCATTTTAAAAGAAAAAGAGTTTAGGGCATCGCTAGCTGAAATTGACTGGAAAGAATACCAAGATAAAATAGTGGGCATACATTGTTCGGCCGATGCTATCATTCCAATGTGGGCCAACATGTTGGTTGCTTCTAATTTAAGCAATACCGCAAAAGCGATTTATTTTGGAGATGAAAATAAAGTACGAGAACAAATTTTACTACAAGAGATAAATTTAATTAACGCTACCGAATATACCGATCAAAGAGTGGTTATTAAGGGGTGTGGAGATACACCAATTGGCGAGTCCGCTTATATTGCTATTACACAAAAATTAAGACCCGTTGTGAAAAGCATCATGTATGGGGAGCCTTGCAGCACTGTTCCGGTCTATAAAAAAAAGTAGGACTTATTTCTATTTAAAATATTCTGGCAATAATTTTTAATGTGCTTCCAGCCAGTTTTTTCCAACACCCACCTCAGCTTCTACAGGAACACCATTGGGTAATACCATTGCAGATTTCATACAATTCAATATTAATTCTTTAAGCGCCGGAACCTCCTTTTCTGTTGCATCAAACACCAATTCATCGTGCACCTGTAAAATCATTTTGGATTCCCAGGTTGTTTTTTTCATTTCCGCATGAATTTTAATCATTGCTAATTTTATCATATCAGCTGCGGAACCTTGAATAGGAGAGTTGATTGCGTTTCTTTCTGCAAAACCGCGTACGGTAAAGTTGCTACTATTGATATCTCTTAACCAACGCTTCCTACCCATTAGGGTTTCTACATAACCTACCTCCTTTGCATGATTAATTTGTTGGTCCATGTACAATTGAATATTTGGGAATTCTTTTTTATAATTGTCAATTATTTCTTTTGCTTCTGCTCTTGGAATTCCTAAGTTTTCTGCTAATCCAAAAGCACCCTGTCCATATATAATTCCAAAATTTACACTCTTGGCTTTATAACGCATTTCCTTTGTTACGGCCGACTCCTCAATACCGTAAACCTTCGCCGCAGTTGCGGTATGAATATCTTTTCCTTGTTTAAAGGCATCACACATATTTGGATCACCACTTATTGCTGCAACAATTCTTAATTCTATTTGTGAATAATCCGCGCTTATTAAAACCCTGCTTGGATCTCTTGGAATAAACGCTTTTCTTATTTCACGCCCGCGCTCCGTTCTAATGGGGATATTTTGCAAATTTGGATTGGTACTGCTTAATCGGCCAGTGACCGCAACCGCTTGCGCATAGCTGGTGTGTATACGCCCTGTTTTAGGATTTATTAATGCAGGAACCGAATCAACATAGGTTGATTTTAGTTTTGTTAGCTCTCTAAAATTTAAAATATCATCTACTATTTTATGCTTCGCTGCCATTTTTTGTAAGACATCTTCTCCTGTTGCGTATTGTCCTGTTTTTGTTTTTTTGGCTTTTGCATCTAATTTTAAAATTTCAAAAAGAACCTCACCCAGTTGTTTTGGAGAAGCTAAATTAAATCGAACACCAGCTTGCTCATACACGCGCTCTTCACTGATTTTAGCATCCACCTCTAACACTTTACTATAGTCACTTAAAAATTTAGTATCCACTTTTACGCCCTCGTATTCCATATCAACCAAAACGCGCACCAGTGGATTTTCTACTTCATTAAAAACCTTGGTAACTTCTCTTTTTATAATTAAAGGGGCAAAACAATTTTTCAGTTGTAGGGTAATGTCCGCATCCTCGGCAGCATACTGTGTTATTTGATCTAGCGGCGCATCACGCATGCTACCTTGGTTTTTACCCTTCTTGCCAATAATGCTAGTAATGGAAACCGGTTCGTAGCCTAAAAATTGTGCACTTAATAAATCCATACCACGTCTGCCTTCTGGCTCTATCACATAATGTGCCAACATCGTATCAAAGGTTTTCCCCTTTAATTCAATGCCATACCATTTTAATACTAAAAAATCATATTTTAAGTTTTGTCCAATCCAGGTGATATTTACATTATCAAAAAGTGGCTGTAATATTTTTAGTATATGCGTTGCGCCGGTTTTACTATCACCATCATTTTCTATTGGTAAAAAATAACCCTCGTGTTCTTTATAAGAAAAGCTTAATCCAACAAGTGATACATTGTTTGCATCAACACCGGTTGTTTCGGTATCAATACAAATTTCATTTTGTTGTAACAGTGTTTTAACCAACTCCTCTATTTCTTTGTCCCCCACTACTGATTTATAATCGTGTTCGGTATTGTTTATATTTTTATTTACAACTAGTGCAGTTTCTGGATTGCCACCAAAATCATTATCCTCGCTGTTATCCTCGTTATCTGCTGTTACCTCTGATTCGTTTGTTTTATTTGCTCTTTGTTTAGGTGGCTTTACATTAACCGTGTTACCAAATAAATCTGTCTGTTCTTGTGCGTTTCCACTAGGTTCTATTTTAGAAAAAGAACCATCACCTTTTTCTTCACCACTACCACCTGTTACTGAAAATGCATCCCCTAATATTCTTTTACCTAATGTTTTAAATTCTAGTTCATTAAATATTTCAGCTAGGGCAGAACTGTTTTTTTCTTTTAACCTAAAATCTTCTTCGTGAAATTGAACAGGCACATTGGTAATTATTGTTGCCAGTTTTTTACTCATGATTGCAGAGGCTTTTCCAGCGCGAACCTTTTCGCCCATGGCACCTGTAATTTTATCTGCGTTTTCTAAAACACCCTCAAGCGTATCATATAATTTTAAAAGCTTAGCTGCGGTTTTTTCACCCACACCAGGAATGCCTGGAATATTATCAGAGGCGTCTCCCATTAGCCCTAACATGTCAATTACCTGTTCAACTCTTTGTATATCCCATTTTTCGCATATTTTTTTAGCATCTACAATCTCTTCTTTATTGCCAAAAGCCGGAGGTTTCCATATAAAAACATTGGGATGTATCAATAATTGACCATAATCCTTATCTGGTGTAACCATGTAAACATCATAGCCCATGTCAGCGGCCTGCCAAGCCAGGGTTCCAATGATATCATCTGCTTCATACCCATCATATTCGATTACTGGTATATTAAAGCCTTCTATAATTGCTTTAATATGTGGCAATGAGTCTAATAAATCTTCGGGGGTTTC
>DOMR01000268.1:6511-8224 GCA_003509845.1 Chitinophagaceae bacterium
TGTGTATCAAAACAAACGGCAATATGCGTTGGGTTTTCCTTACGTATTATTTCAAGTAGGGTATTTGTAAATCCAAATTGTGCATTGGTATTTATACCCGTTGATGTAATACGTGGCGTACGTATAAGTGCATAATACGCACGATAAATTAATGCAAGCGCATCTAATAAAAATAGTTTTTTAGACATGATGCTAAGATACCCAAAAAAACCGGCCGCCAATTAAAGCGACCGGTCAAAATTTATAATAAATATTTTTAGTCTTTTATAAACCAATTAAGTTTTTTATTTAATGCCATATTTATGTTTATAGCGTTCGTAAAGTTGTAGTTGTTTGTTGTCTAATGAAACAGTACGCCCCTGAATAAAAATTTGTGTCAGCTGGTTGCCTCTCATGTCTAAGATATCTCCCGTACTGATAAGGATATTCGCATCTTTACCCGCTTCTATTGACCCGGTAACATTATCAATACCTAATATTTTAGCCGTGTTAAGCGTGATTGATGACAAGGCTTCTTCCTTGGTTAAACCATAGGTAGCGGCCGTTCCAGCATTGAAGCTAAGGTTGCGAGATTTTGTATTATCAGCCACGTCGTTCATCGCAAACAAAACACCTGCTTTTTGTAATTGTGCTGGAGTTTTATAAGGTTGGTCAACATCATCATCTTCAGTTGCTGGTAATGCATGGGCTTCATCTAAGATAACCGGGATTTTATTTTCTGCTAATAGACCCGCAATTTGAAAACTTTCTCCACCACCCACTATCACAATATTGAAACCAAAAGTTTTACCTAAATCAATGGCGAGAAGCATTTGTTTTACCTCATTTGCACGAACATATAGCTTTTGTTTGCCTTCAAACAAAGCGCGTGCCGCCTCTAATTTCAAATTATTATTGGCATGAACCTTTTCTTGGCAATATGCTTTTGCTTCTGTGAAATAGGTTTTAATAGTTTCAATTTTATCAAATGCTGCTTTTAATGGATCTCCACCACCACCCATCATCATACCACGCATAAAGCCACCACGTCCACCACGGCGCGCCATTAGTGAAGGCATGGATATATACATTCCTGTGTTTGCTTTATACTCAGCATCTTCATAATTCCATGCATCTAATTGAACCACACTTGATCTTCCTTCGATTAGCTCACCCGATGGTGAAACATGCGCCAATAAAATACCATTACTGCGTAATACATTGATTATTTTAGAATCTGTGTTGTAAGACACAATGCTTCTAATATCAGCATTATTTTCCCCAATTTCTTGATAGTCATTACTGCCGCGAACGCCTGAGCTAATTTCACGTAAGCCTAAACTAGAACTTGGTAAAATTAAACCAGGATACACGTGTTTTCCAGTTGCATCAATTTCAGTAGCACCTTTTGGTATTGAAACACCTGTTCCTACGGCCGTGATTTTTCCTTTCTCAAATACAATAGTTGCATCTGTTAAAACAGTTCCATTACCAACATGCACCGTTGCGTGTGTAATTGCAGAAACTCCTTTTTGTGGACCTGCAGGATAAACCGTTTCCTGTGCCCTTGCATTGATTGCAAAAATCGCAAGTGTTAATATGAGTAAGCTTGTATATTTATTTTTCATAAACTAATTATTTTGATTTTCATAAATGGTCGCCATGTGATCTTCGTGTTCATGATCACCACAGGTTAATATTGTTTGGAAGCTAGGCATTGGTCTTCCCATTGGC
>DOMR01000194.1:0-12922 GCA_003509845.1 Chitinophagaceae bacterium
GCTGTCCCTTCATCTAGTTCATCAAACATGGCCACATACAAAGAATGAGCACCAGCAAATTTTGCACCCGCAACTTGTTTCCATAAAAAATCACCTCCATTTCTTGGAATGTAATTATAAATGGCGGTATTGTTTTTTAAATTACCCCAACTAAATCCGGGAAAAACGATTGGCACATAATCAACTTTATTGACTTTACACCATTGAATATCTTTTGGCAAAGAATTCAGGGCTACTTTTTCATAATTATTTTGATTGTACCTTCCAACAGCCCAAGGCATAATTATATCACATTTTTTAATTACCGCATATAAGCTAGTATCATTTTCTGTATCCTTCGTTAAAGTTCTCCAATAGTATGGAACGCCCAACATGATTGAAACTTTTTTAGTGGGCCCTTTTATTTTTTCAATTAAAGTGTCTACATCCGCAATTGTATATTTTCTACCAACCTTAAAACCAACACCCCATAATGCCAATAATGGTTTTTTATTATGTCTCAAATAATTTGGATTTTTGGCATTACTAAAAAGCGAAAATAAGCGCTGCAATTCCTCCCAATCTTGTTGTATATAACCTAAATCTTTACTAGTACAGCCACTTAAATCATACATAACACAAATTGCCTTATTGTATTTATTCGCAGCTTTTAATGCATTTTTTAGAACTTTATTAAAATGTGCTTTCCCTTTAGGATTTGATTGTTTTACTTCATTTACAAATCTTTGCATAAAAACCCCATCAATGCCATATTCTTTCATCCATTTAAAATGGAGATCAACCGTTTCTTCATCTATAGGGCTAAATAGTTTTGCATTGTCATCATTGGCAAAAGAAAAAGGAGTATTATACTGTTTTGAGTATTCCTTCATATCAGGCCAGAGATCAACAGAGGTACAACCAGGGGCAAAACCACCGCAACTTTTCTTTTCATAGTGTCGCCAACCTCTTTCAGCACCGTCACCTTCTGCAGTAAACCAACCTTGGTAACCCGCCATTACAAGGTTTTTATACGATTTATAATTACACCCACTTTCATCATATATAACTTCTTTAACAAATAAAGTTTCATTATCATTGACATTGTTAGAATAACCAATAAGAACTAAAAAAAAAGTAACAACAGCAATTATTTGTAAGCTTTTCATAGAAATATATATGGAAGACTTTTAAATCACTGAATACCCTAATTTTTTATGCTATTGTTTCTTAAACTGTTGCTTTGTAATATTCAAATACAAATCGCCATAGGAAACTGAAGACTCCAATTGCATATCCTCATCCCATTTATTCCAAGAATCTATTAGTATCAAACGCGTTTTTTGGCTGGCATTCATTTTAGCTACATTACATAATTTTTTATACATAGCGGCTGTATCTGTTCTTGGAAAATTAGGAGTAATTGCAGATGGTTGTAAAATTTTCCAGTCATATGCAGGTGTGATGTTTGGCACATAATCAATACCCCCCATATTTGCAGAAAAATACTCTTTGGAATACTTCCAATTTTGATCCATTGTTTGAGGGAGTAACCACCATCTGTCCCAATCTGTCAATTGTGAACTATAACTCTGATGATATATCGCATCAACACAACCTTGAAATCTGAAAGGGTATCGAGCAGGGGGAGACCATCTTTCTTGCATTCCGACAATATACAATTCTATACCCAATGCGCTTAACCTACTTCTTAAAGCAGTATAAATGTTTATATTATTATTTGAAAAAAGCAAATGAGCATTCATTAAATACAAAAGTGTTTTCCCGTTTACTTTTATATAATTAGTATTATTCATTTGCGGCACCATTTTAATGATGTCTTGAAAAAATTGTTGCAATTTTACTGCGTCATTTTCAAGAGGAGCAGTGGTTGAAATTGCAAAGGTAGTATTTGAAAAATTATATGCTAAAGCAAATTTTAAATTATCTGTATTTACATCTAAAAAAGATTTAACGGTAGATGAATCAGCTCTAAAATTTATTAAGTCCCTGCTTACTGACCTGAAAGGAAAAAGAAAATAATCAATTCCGCCTTTTTTAGCTTGTTGAATATGACTAGTCATGATACTAGGTAACACAACACCATTTATCATAGAATACTTTCCTACAGAGGGAACCTGAGAAATAGATGTGTTAAAAGTTGTGAAATTATAATAAAATGCACCTACAGTATAATCTGTGGTAACAGGTATTTCTTTAATAGTATAGTTTAATATGTTGTCTGCTACAGAAGGCGCATCAACTTTTTTTGTACATGCAGAAAAAATAACAAAACAAGTAATTATAAATATTGAAAATTGTAATTTTTTCATGATTATGGTTTATAAGTTTTAGTAACGATAACAGAAAATCCTGAAGCTAATCCTGCAGCTCGAACGGATTGTATAGTAGTTCCATACCATTTATTCATACCAGATAGATCATAATAAACGCGCTTAGCATTAAAATCAGGTACTTTGTAAGGCACAGCAAACTTTAGATCATTATAAGGGTTAGTCGTTTCTTCAGTATAGTTTGGAATACCTAAGTGTTTTAGCGCACCATCATATCCAACTGGGTTTAGCGTACTAACCGATGAAGGATAAACTCCACGACCTGGAATATCTTGAAATAGTAATGAAGCATAACTAGGATTAGTATGGGGTGATAAATTTAGTACCCTAGTTTGTCGTTGTAAGCACCAGCCATCAAAAGGCTGATCGGGAAAATAATTCAACCACAACTGATGATATATTTTATTGATATCTCCAGCAGGAATATCGGCATTTACCAAATGAAGATAATTCCACAAACCAGTACCTGTAGTGCCAAATTTTACTCCATTTCCCGCTTTATATTTATCCCTTAATGTAGCAGGAATTCCCCAAAAAGCAAAATTGGCATCAATACCAGAGTTATAATAATTTTCTGCTGTTTGATTACCACCAAGATTCTGGATTCTTGCTTGTGCCTTTAAAAACTGTGCTTCGGCAAAGCTTAGTACAATAAGTGGTCTTGTAGGATTGTTTAGGATTTTTAATGAAAACATTGAATATGCACTTACTCCGTTTATCCCCCCATTATTTGCTGAAGCCAATTGTGGATCTACTCCACCTGTCAGCTGAGGCGTCCATCCTGGTAAAAGCACTTTCGATTTTGCGATTCCGTAGTGTGGCATTGGATAAGTTACTATATACAAAGAATCATTAATGGTGCTTGAAACTGTATCTGTAATCCTATACCTATTTGCAAGCTTTACAGAATCGAAATAATAATCAATTCTAGGATCCTTATAAGACCTTAAATACATAAACATCATATCCGACATCCTTGGAAAAAAGCTAGTAAAATTCGACCTAATATAAGTTTTATAATAGGGGTTTTCATTACCTATTACATTTTCATAAGCCACTTTTGCGGTTTCATTTTCCGATCCAATTAAAGCAGCTTCATTGGTCATTACATCTCTGATTTCTGCATCAGCCAAGGCACCGAGATTTCTTCTACATCTTAATGCAATTTTTAATCGAAGTGTGTTTGCAAATTTTACCCAATTTTGTAATTGCGTGCCTGAATTTCCATATACAACATCATAGGCCAACTTATCTTTTGTGTTATTTACATTAATTGTTGTACTGGCTGTTTTTAATATCCCCAATATTTTAATGTAAGCCGAATCTTCTGACTCAAACTTTATTTCAGTGAGATAATTAGTGTTATTTGCTTCCGTAAGGGGGATTGATCCAAAATATCCCGTTAAGATTGAATATACATAAGCTTTCCAAATTCTTGCAATTTGAACCCTGTTTTTATAAAGCGTATCTTTGCCAAATTGCGTTTCAATTTGATTTATATTTTGTAAAATATTTACATAAAAGTTTTGCCAAACTCCTTGATCACCGTTCGCATATCTGCCCACAGCTGATCCAAAATTGGCAATTTCCCACATATTTACATTAATACCATTATTAAGCCCAGTTGCTCCAACCCAATCTCCAGTTCTTTTAACAGATACAGCAAGTAAAGCCTCTGGAGTAGCATTGATAAATTGTGTGGGGTCTGTATTTAATTCTTCGAATTTTTTTGTACAAGATGACAAGTTGATTGTAACAAGCAGCACAAAAATTAAATATATTACCTTATTCATCTTTTTTGTTTTAATAATTAATTAGAAACTTAATTTAATAGAAGCGCCAAATGTTGCATATGGAAAGGATCCACCGGATTCAACCCCCATAGTTGCATTTCCTGCACCTGTTACTGATTCAGGGTCAATGCCAAATGGAGTTTTTTGGTAAATTTGCCAAATATTTCTGCCTGTGAACGCCACATAAGCACCTTTGACAAAACTCTTTTTACCAAAAACGTTTTTATTGAAGGTATACCCCAAAATTATTTCACTAATTCTAATAGAAGTAGCATCAAAAGTATTTCCGGGCACATTACTTATAACGTTGTCACTGGCATATGTGGTTGGATTCATCCAGCCCAAAAATTTATCGCCAACTATTGGATTTCCCTTGGCATCAGTTAACAAAACACCGCCTGGCCCTGTTCGAGGTATATAAGCATTTGGATACACTGCTCCTTTAACACGGTTTGAATCTAAATAACGAGTCACATTAGAACCAACAGTCTGACCTATATTTCTTCTTTCATTATCATTTTCTCCTAAAATAAAATTGCTTAAGAAAAAGGCATCTCTTCCCACAAGAGAAGTTAATGTGTTTCCTTGAAATACTGCTCTCCCATATGACTCAGAAAATATTACACCACCCATTTTAACCGTAGCTGTAACCTGAAGATTGAAACCCTTATATGAAATTGCGTTTGATATTCCCCCAATCCAATCAGGACGTGGACTACCCGTTATTTGATTTGGATTAACGATATCTCTACCGCTTGCAGCAGCAACAAGCGTAGTATCCCCAATCATATACGGTACACTTCCAAGATGAATACCGAAAGGTTGACCTACCATTGCATTAACCGAAAATGTTGTTAACCTGCTTCCCAATATAATTCTACTTACATTCGGCAATATAGAAACTACTTCATTTACGTTTTTAGAAAAATTCAATGCCGATTTCCAAGTAAAATTTTTATTTTTTATAATTGTAGCATTTGCTGTTAGCTCAAATCCTTTATTTTGAATTTCTCCTGCATTAACTATTCTGTTATTATAACCGGTTTCCGAAGGTGTTTGTATATTAACAATTTGATTGATAGTGCTATTGTTATAATAAGTTGCACTAAAGTCAATTGTATTTTTAAATAGCGATAGTTCTAAACCAATTTCTTTTGAAATTTGTTGCTCAGGTTTTAAATCAGGATTTTTTAATTGATTGGTGTAGGATAATAATGGACTTCCTAAAAACAAGCCTAATGTATTATAAGTATTAATTAATTGGTACGGACTTGTACTGTTACCAACTCTTGCATAGTTAACCCTTAACTTACCTGATGATATAATATTTTTATTGTTTATAAACTGCGAAAAATTTACGTTGGCGCCGACTCCCGGGTAAAAGAAAGTATTGTTACTCAAAGGCAAGGTAGATGACCATTCTTGTCTTCCAGAAACATCTAAATATAAAAACTCTTTATATCCGATGGTTGCTTTTGCATATGCAGACTGTTGCCTTGATCTTGTCAATGATTCTGATGCAGTAGGCACTGAATTAGCATTACCAATACTCGGCATATTCTGAACTAGTAAAGCACTTATTGATGCAGCCCTAGCTAATATATTTACATCATTTATACTAAATCCTGCCAAAGTTTCTACATTAAAGTCGTTGCCTAATTTTTTTGTATATAATGCTAATAACTCATAAAACATATTGTTTTGTCGAGACAAGAAATTAGAGTAGCTACCCAATGGAACCAATCTTCCTCCAAGTTCTTTATGAACATAATTATCTACTGTTGCCATGTCCGCCACTACCTGGCCTCTCAATTTTAAACCTTTTGTAATATTTGCAGTAGTTACAATTGCACCATTAATTGCGCTACGGGTATCTTCATTTGAATTAGCATAAATAGACCAATATGGGTTTTCCGTATTATTTACTTGATTAGTAATAGGAGAATTACCAAATTCGTCTCTAAATGGAAGAAATGCATCTAATCTGGTACTTCGTGCCATATATACATAAGCAGCTAATGGGTTTCCTGGATCTAAATTTTTAATCATTCTGTTTTTTGTGTTCCAATTGGTATAATTAACCCTTGCTTCCACCTTAAAAATATTACCTAGATTTCTTGTAGCTGAAATAGAAAGGTTGTGTTTCTTAATAAGGTTAACATTTGGAACAACATCATTTCCATTTGTATGCCCATAGGACAACCTAAATGCGGAGTTAGCATCTGACTTACTAATGGATAAATTAGATGAAGTTGTGATACCCGTTTGATATAGATCACTCACATTATTAGTTTGTGGAACATATCCTTCTGGTATCGGTACGCCACTGAAAGAATTATATGGCTGACCCAACATAGGTGCACCCCAGCTTTGGTTGAAACTACCCATGTTAACACCACCGTTATTCCTATTGATGGTATTACCATTGTTCTGGGCCAATCGTGAGCCAGATCCTTCTCCATACACATTTTGGTAAGCCGGAAAAGCAGTAACCTTATACGCTTGGACACTTTGATTAAAATCAATGCCCAGGGTTCCGTCTCCACCAGTTTTGCCTTTTTTTAAGGTTATCAAAATAGCTCCATTTGCTGCTTTGGCACCATATAGTGCAGCACCATTAGGACCTTTCAACACTGTGATGGATTCTATATCGTCTGGATTGATATTAGAAATTGGGTTACCATAATCAAGATTGCCACTTGTTCCAATCGGATTTTCAACAGGTACTCCATCAATAACCATTAACGGCTGATTATTGCCTGAAAATGAATTGTCGCCACGTAGAGTAATCCTGACGCTAGACCCAGGTTGTCCTGTACCTGTCACTTGCAATCCAGCTACTTTACCAGTTAATCCATTTAAAAAATTCAAATCCCTTGCTTCTGTTAGTGTTGTAGGATCTACTGTTTGTGATGCATAAGTTATAGATTTTTGTTTTCGAGTAATACCTAATGCAGCTACAACAACTACCTCATCTAATTGCGTTGGATTATTTTTAAGCACTATGTTAATTTCTGAACGACTTTTTACTATAACTTCTTGGCTTTCATATCCTACAAAGGTAAAAACAAGGACTCCCTTTTCAACATCCAATACGTTAATCTGATACACGCCGTTTGCTTTTGATACAACCTTATTGCCGGGATTAGACTTTACAGAAATGACAACCCCTCCCATTGGAATTCCTTGTGCATCAGTTATTGTTCCTTTTATTGGTTTGGATTGTGCATAGGTAAGTGCAGATGTGCCCAATATTAGGAGAACAAAGAATAATTTTTTCATACAGCAATCAGTTTTATCAATACAATACGAAATTAGAGGTGGCGACTTAATAAATGAGTTAACAAACTTATTAATATCTAAATTAATGGTAAATTTTTAAGTAAAAAGGTGAAATTAGCATCATATAATTAACAGATTCCTTTTAAAAGTCTTAATTAAGAAAGTCATTTTATGGTTTTTAGGTATTCTTTACTATTCATTAAGTATGATTTTTACTGAGTCTTCTTGAACACCCCATTTCTTGTTGGGGATCGGTCCCATTTCTAATTCAAGATGACCTCCGGACATTAATTGCTCATGTGTAAACCAAGTGCTTTTTAATGCCACTCCGTTCAATTTTGAACTCTGTATATATTTATTTACAACTGAGCAATTATTAGCTGTTAGTTTAAATTGTTTTTTGTTGGGTAAGTTTATAGTTATTTTACTAAACAATGGGCTACCAATGGTATAAACTGGGAAACCTGGCGTTACAGGATAAAAACCCAAAGAAGAAAAAACTACAAAAGCCGACATCCCACCTCCATCTTCATCACCTGGTATTCCGTATATATTATCTTTAAACCAAGCATCTAAAAGAAACCTGATTCGTTTTTGTGTTTTCCAGGGAGATTTTGTGAAATTATACAGATATGGAATATGAAAACTTGGTTCATTGCCCATTGAATACTGACCTACTAATCCAGTAGCATCAGGAAATTTACTCCAAAATTCATATTTTGAACGGCCAAGCCCTTCACGAAATAAGTGATCAAGTTTTTCTTCAAAAGAATCGTTGCCGCCCATTAATTTTATCAACCCAGGAATATCTTGTTGTACCTGCCACAAAAAAGTATATGCATTATTTTCGTCATAGTATTCCCGACCACCCATTCCTCCATCAAATTTTGGGTCGATATTGACCCAGTTACCTTTATCATCTTTTGGAAGAAAAAATTGCTTTTCACTATTCCATAAATTTTTATAATTATATCCTCTTGATTGAAAAATGCCTGCATCATTTTTATTTAAATCTTTACCTAATTGCCCCAACGCCCAATCATCGTAACTATTTCCTAGCGTAACTGCCACGGCTTGTCTTTTCTCGAAGATGTGTACTTCAGGTACTGTTTCTTTTTCATCCTTTGCTAATGCAGGGAAATAACCTTTTTGATAATAAAAATCGTCGAGTACTGTTTTTTCGCCATTTCGCCATGGTAGCATAGTAGCTTCCATTGCATTTTTCCGCATACCTTGATATGCTTTTTCAATATCAAAATTTTTCAATCCCTTTCTATAAGCATCTAAAAAAATAATGGACGAATGAAACCCATTCATGCAAGCATGATCGCCATATAACAATGGAAACGTTGGCATCCAGCCACTTTGCTCATACATGCGCACATAAGAGTGCAACATGTCTTCTTCCATCGAAGGATTTAAAATGGTACGCAAAGGGTGATGTGTAAGGTAAGTGTCCCAAGCCCAATCGTCTACATAAAAGGGGCGAGTATCTTTATGAATTTTTTTATCAAACCCACTATAATAAGATGCATCTTCTGTAATATCTACCATACGCTCATAACTTCGGTATAAAGCCGTATAAAAAGATCGTTTCTGCGCTTCTGTGCCACCCTCCACTTGTATTTGCGACATTACAGAACTCCAAGCCATTTTACCTGCATCCATTACAGACTGAAAACTACTTTTACTAATTTCCTTTTCGTAATTTCTTTTTGCTTGATCTACACTTATATAACTAATTGCATATTTAAATGCTACTTCTCTGGTTGATTCCGGGAAACTGATATAAGCTTTTGCACTTTCCCCTTCAACGATTCTTTCTTGCAACAGCTTGTTATTTATAAGAACCCCAGGAGTTCCTGCAACACTAAAAACTCCATACATAAATACTTTAATGTCTGTATGGTATGTCTCCATTCCTGAAACTTCAGTGGCCGACATAAAATTAAATGATGATTTGCCGCCATTATATACTCCCAATAGTATTGCCTTGCTTTTTACATTAGGAAATGAAAATCGATAAAATCCCGTTTTTTTACCTGCTGTAAACTCTACTTTAACCTCATCATCCACTAAATAGGTGGAATAATACCATGGCCTATTAATTTCAAGATCATGGTCATAAGTCATTTTAGCTGCCCAGCTCTTATCTGATAATACTCCAATTGAAGGCTTTAAAGAAAAAACCTGACCCTGCCGATGAGAAACAATTGTAAATGGGAAAGTAGAAATCTGGTCTTCTAAAAAATCTTTTCTTTGTGGTGTAAACCTAATTAGTTGATTGGGTAGTTGTACAGTTGGTCTGGTTGGTTCCAATAATTGACCTACATTTCCGATGGTAGGATCTATATAGTCTATGCCTGAAACTGACAGTTTAGTATTTTGTGCAATACAGATGTTGCTCAAACAAATAAGCAACAATACGTTGCGAACACTATTTACGATTTTCGTGTGTGTGTGATAAGAAAAGGACTTTCTAATTAAAATAGTAGCGGGTAAATATTTCATATGGACAAGCATTAGTTAGAGATTATACTCTAAGTAACGTTTGCAACATTAATAGCAGAACTAATTAATCAACTAATGAACAAATTAATGCTACTTTTTTTAGGACTTTCTGTGAAAATTGTAAAATAGGATTCAGATTATTACCCGATTATTTCCGCATAGGTTCTTACATAATCCTGTCCGTAATTCTTGATATATTCCTTAGTGAAATTTAAATAGGTCTCTTTACCCAAACCATGTCTTCCAAGTATAATCAGGGAACGGCATTTTAGCTCCAGTGCTTCTTCATTCATTTGATCAAATTGAAAAATACAATTGGCTAATTTTAGTATAAAATCCGGTTCTGATTGCAAACTGGCTTTTGATGTATAGGAAAGGATGGTATTAATAACAAAGTCACTCACTGTCGCCTTACTATCATCCAACCAGGTATATTGCGCCTCTCTTAAAAAAGCACCTTTATTGATTATGGCCAGCAATTCGCTCATATAATTTTTATCTATAAAGGTTGGTTTTTCATTGGCCAGCTTAAAAAATTGCTGGTAGTCCAGTTTAATAGAGTTGTTTAAGATTTCAAATCTCCATTTCCCTGTTTCTTTGGAAATACTAGTGGAACCTGCCTTTTCGAGGATTGATTTCAGTTTTACAATATTCACTGAAAAATTGTTCCTGGCATCTTTTATTGGTTTATCAGCCCATATTGTTTCGTATAGTTTATCCGAAGAAACGCCTTTGCCATCTTTAAAAGTGTATATGAGTATCATTAGAAATATCTCCTTAAGAAGCGGGGTAAACTGCCGGGTGATATCGTTGCCTTCCTTATCAATCACTTCAAAATGACCAAAAAGAAAAATAGCAGATGATGTCCTTACATTTTCGTACAAACCATGACTTGATAAGGTGTCTTCAACCGCCAATGATTGAAAAGCTGGTTTGGGTTGTATAATAGGAATTGTTTTATCAATAACAGGTGTCTGATTTTGTTTTCGCCTTTTCTTAAGAAGAAAAATAATTATTATCAATAAGGCTGACGTAAACAGGGATGCAAAGAACCAATACATAGATTTGTTACTGGCATTAACTGGTTGAGTTACAATTAGCCTATTGGGTGGAAAGTCAATCGTAAATATCTTTATGCTAGTTGATTTATTCGCAGCGCTTACTAAAGTTACTCCAACTAATTTTTTACTTGAGGGGCAATAAAATAAATCAGCAAAAGATTCGATATCATGGAAAGAATATGGAATACTGTCGCCCAAAAACTCATACTCAGGGGAACTCAGGGAACCACGTATCAACTGCAGATGGGAATTAAATCTGTCAATAGGAAATATTAATCCATAAAATTGATTGGCTTTACCGTCAACAATTAGGCTATTGGCAAAACAAAATTCTTTTTCGGGCTGTTTGAAATTATAAATGTGATTGAACGTACGGCTTCGAACACTATAAGTCATTAATTCAAAATTATATTTAGAAGCTACCCTCTGATCTCCCGTTTTACTTCCATAGCCTCCAATTATATAAGCAGTATCGTTGGTAGCATTAGTTCCCAGAGCCGAAAGATAACGGGGCATGAAAAAAGCACCTTTGGTTGGTAGAACTTCCCATGTACGATCCCGAAAACTATATCGTTGAACAAGATTTTTGTAATGAAGCATACCATACCCACCAATAATATAAAGAGCGCTGTCAACATCTGAAATAAACTTATTAGCATGCCAAAACTCTGTAAGCTTGGGTTTTGCGGAGAAATTTAGTTTCCAGGAATTTTCTTCGGCATCATAGGCTGATACGGTTTTTTCGTCTATAAATAAATTATACAAGGTATTAGATCTGTCATCAAAAATTGATTGATTACCTGCAGGTAAAACCTGCCGACTTTTTGAAAGTTTAGCGCCTGATAGTTGATTTGTTTTAAAAGAAAATTGGTACAATGTATCAACTGAAATAATATATAATATTTCATTTTTTTTATCAAACGCAACGCTAGGGGTAGCTGTGGTTTCAAATGTTTGAACCTGTTTCCAATGAAGATGTTTGGGCGCAATCCAAACGGGATTTTTTATTTCTGCAACCTTCTTTTCAACTATATCCAATGCCTTATTACCAATAGTCTCTGACAAAGGAAAAAAGTATTTTCTTTTTTTGTTTTGTGAAATAGCAATATCCTTAAGATACATGGGAGGAACATCAATTGTTTTATATAATGGCAGGTTGCTAGTTCCAAAAAAAACTTTACAAAAGGTTGCATTGGTAAAGTTTAGTTTGCTTTTGGTTACTAAACGATTTTCCAGGAAAAAACTTACTTCCTTCAGGATTTTATCAAACCGAATTTCACAATGATTCCATTTGCCATAAAGACTGGAAGAATCAATCTTAAAAGCATAAGAAAAAGATTCTCCGATAACAAAATTAAAATTTCCAAATTTATCGACAGATACAATATCTATGTTCTGGTTATCGGTAGTTATTAACCTTATTACATATCCAAAATAGGCATTAAGGCCAGGTACAAATTTAAGATCAAAAGATATTTCAGTGTCCTCGTTTAAACATAGAGATTCTTCAGGAATTAAATTGAGCGAAGTGCGTTTTTCAGGTATTGCTTCATGACTGGAAAATTGCAATCCATAAGACTGGCTGTATAATTCACCAGAAAACAAAAGCAAACCTGTCATTAAATAAATAAATTTCTTCATAGACAACCTACTTAGCAATTATTTTATGCCTTACAAGAAAAGGGTCATCGGTTTGAAATCGTGTTTCCCAAATAATAAAAGAAATAGTTTCAAGCAATTTAAGCACTTTTAAATATTAGCCATACACGCACAATTTACAACAATCAGTATACTATATTAGCATTTCCCTTATCAAAATCATACAGATATAAGGTTTAGTGGACAAAACGTACATATTGACCACCCTATAGCGTTGCAAACCGATTACCCTAAGTTGTTTTATCCAAAACAATTCATCAAAACCTCACGCAAAAACAACAAA
>DOMR01000194.1:13029-16427 GCA_003509845.1 Chitinophagaceae bacterium
AAGGCGTTGATTTGTAGTTAGTTATGTTTTCACAAAACTAAAATATTTGATATATAGCAAGTTTATAAAGCTAGAATATGTCTAGACTTTTACCAAAATTTGAGTTTTTAGTCATAGAACTCGGTGAAAGGATTAAAGAATTAATAAACTTTACGGGTAATATATTTTTAATTTTTTATACTACCAATTGTTAGTATAATTGTACCTGATTCAACTTAATTGGTTTTATTTAAACTATTAGAATTATAATAAGTCATAAAATAAAATGAAAACATTTTTTGATTACCAAAATGAGCAAGTTGCAAACCTTCCTTTACATTTAAGAAAATATATTGTCGAACAAGAATATGATAAATATACACCAGTAGATCATGCTGTTTGGCGATATGTGATGCGCCAGAATTATAGCTACTTAAAAAATGTTGCTTATTACCCTTATATACCTGGATTAAAAAAGGCTGGATTAACGATTGAAAAAATTCCAAGCTTGCAAGAAATAAATAATGCACTTGTAGCAATTAATTGGGGTGCCGTTACAGTAGACGGTTTTATTCCACCAGCAGCCTTTATGGAATTTCAAGCTTATCGCGTTTTGGTTATTGCAGCTGATATAAGACAGCTTGAACATATTGAATATACTTCAGCCCCAGATATCATACATGAATCCGCTGGACATGCTCCTATTATTAGTGATACCAAATACAACCAATACTTAAGTTATTTAGGAAAAATTGGGACCAAGGCATTATTTTCTTCAAAAGATTATGAACTATATGAATCCATCCGTGCACTTTCTATTTTAAAAGAAATGCCTAATGTTAATAAAGAAGATTTAGCAAAAGCAGAAGCATTGGTTTTATATAATCAACAAAATTTAGGAACTCCTTCTGAAATGGCGCTTTTAAGTAGATTGCAATGGTGGTCTGTAGAATATGGATTAATTGGTGATATCAATCATCCTAAGATTTATGGAGCAGGTTTGCTTTCCTCTATTGGAGAAAGTGCTTCTTGTATGCAAGCAGAAGTAAAAAAAATAAACTATACCATTGATGCTTTAAAAGTTGGATACGATATTACAAAAGAGCAGCCTCAATTATTTGTAACACCTACTTTTCAGAATTTAATTGATGTATTAACGCAATTTGAAAGTACTATGGCATATAGAGTGGGTGGATTAGAAAGTGTATTAAAAGCTATTGAATGTAAAAATATTTGTACTGCAGTATTTAGTTCAGGATTGCAATTGTCTGGGGTGTTTAGTAAAGTATACGCAGATAACAATCATGCAATTAAATATATTAATACACAGGGACTAAGTTCACTTGCTTTTAAGGATCAACTGATAGAGGGCCATGATGTCAACTATCATGCACATGGATTTGGATCTCCAGTTGGTAAACTAAAGGATGCTACTAAGTCATTAGAAGACTATACACCATCAGATCTTTTATCGGCTGGTATTATTGTAGATCATGTGATTGCATTGGCATTTAATAATGGCATCGTAGTAGAAGGGAAATTAGTAGGTCAGACTTATATGGAAAATAAACTTGTCTTACTCAGTTTTGCAGATTGTAAGGTGACAGATTTAGAAGGGAATGTATTTTTTGAACCAGCTTGGGGCATGTTTGATATGGCCATTGGCGATACCATTATTTCTGTATTTAATGGATCGGCAGATAAAAAAACATTCGAAGACCAATTGCATATTTCTGAACAACCTACCCACCAACAAAAATATACTGCTAAGGACTTACAATACCAATCTTTATTTAAACAAATAAGAGTGTATAGAGAACAAGGTAAATCAGATGATTCCTTGAATGAAATTTGGCAGCAAATTAAAAAAGATTTTGAAAAAGATTGGCTTGGCACTATGGAGTTATTGGAATTAGCCGATACTATGCCAACACAAAAAGTATTAGCAGATGCATTAAGAGCTCAATTAAAAATCCAGTCCGAAAAATATCCAGCCTTTTCAAAATTAATCAAGGATGGCTTAAAAATAATTGATACTAAATTGAAGTTCGAATAATTTCCCAAGCAACCGCTGTTTCTTGATTGGCTAATGCCAATTTTATTTTAACGATAGTAGCCTCCGTTAAACTTGATATTTGTTGTAAATTACTTTCTGGTAAAATATCAAAATTGGCTAACTGTGCTTTTTCATTGTTTGTTAATAAATTACTTGCTATTATAGCTACAGGTAGCTGATCAAATCCAATACCTAATTTTGTATTTGGCTTTTCTACTTTAAATAAATTAGCTTCTGTAATTCTAGCATACCAATCACCTCCTAAGCGGGCTACCAAGTCTAGTTTGGTTTGATCAATATGTTTATTGCCATCAAGTACTTCTTCTTTGATATGTATTTTTTTAATGAGTGCTAATACCAAGTTACCTGCACCTGCATTCTCTCCTAATGTAATAACTTCTTGGACAATACATTCCAATTGAATGGGTGCTTCCGCTACTCTTGGCGGTTTTACAAATTCAGATGCCAATTCAGTAAAACCTGCTTTTGTAAATTCATTGGTTCCTTTAGGATAATCACAACTTGACAAAGACATTTGTTGCACCATATTATAGTTCACAATATTAATTACACATTCTGGAACGACTTTAATATTCTCAAGGGTATGCTTTGTGGTATTGTCTCTTACTCTTCGGGATGGAGAGAAAATACAAATGGGCGGGTTCATGCTAAACAAATTAAAAAAACTGAAAGGACTTAAATTCACATTCCCCTCTAAGTCAATGGTGGATGCAAAGCAGATGGGCCTTGGTGCAATTGCATATTGTAAATACTGTTGTATTTCTTGAGTACTTAGTTGATCCATGTCTAATGTTAGCATGTAGATGAATTTAATCCAATTATTTTTTTAATGCCAAGATAGACCAATCTGTAGCTTCAGCTTTAATGGTGTTCACTAAAGTACCCAATCCGTCAATGGTCATTTTTACTGTGTCATTCGCTTGCAGCCATTGTGGTTCATAATTTGGATTATTCAATTTGCCAGTTCCATTTAATTCCAAAAAACAGCCTGTGCCAACTGTTCCAGATCCAATCACATCACCAGGAAAAATGGTTACCCCATAAGAACATCTTTCAATAATCTCTGCAAATGTCCAGTCCATATCTTTTACATTTCCTTCTGAAACTAATTTGTCGTTCACCCAACACTTCATAGATAAATTATAATTATTACCTACATGCCCTTGTTTTGCAGGCACTAAATAAGCACTTAATTCATCGGGTGTCACCAACCATGGACCAATCACCGTTGAGAAATCTTTTCCTTTTGCTGGTCCTAAGTTTAAGAGCATTTCTTCCATTTGTAATTTTCTAGCACTTAAATCATTCATGATGGTAAAGCCAGCAATATAAGCGTCTGCGT
>DOMR01000079.1 GCA_003509845.1 Chitinophagaceae bacterium
GCATATTTTGTAAAATTGATATTCATAATTAAAATTAATTAAAGTTTTGGTTTGAGGTAAACTTATAACCGAATAGGAATGCCTTTATTATTTAGATATTGTTTCAAATCAGGTATTGCTAATTCCTTGTAATGAAATATACTCGCTGCTAATGCCGCATCCGCTTTCCCAGTAGTAAAAACATCATAAAAATGTGCCGACTCCCCGCCACCGCCTGAAGCAATAATAGGCACAGGTAAGGTAGATGATAGCGTTGCGGTAATATCTAATGCAAAACCTTGTTTGGTTCCATCATGATTCATAGAAGTCAACAATATTTCACCGGCCCCTAAATCCACCGCTTTTTTTGCCCATTCCGTAGTTAAGGTATCCGTTTTTTGACGCCCTCCATTTAAATACACATACCAATTACCATCTGCTTCACATTTGGTATCAATCGCCAAAACCACACATTGACTTCCAAAGTTTTTTGCAAAGCTTTTAATAATAGTAGGATCTATATAAGCTGCAGTATTTATAGAAATTTTATCTGCCCCATTTTGTAACAATACGCTCACATCTTCCTCAGTTTTTATCCCCCCGCCCACGGTAAATGGGATATTAATTTTATGTGCGATTTTATTGACTAATTCACTTAAGGTTTTTCTTTTTTCTACCGTTGCCGTGATGTCCAAAAAAACCAATTCATCCGCGCCTTGTAATGCATATAGCGCAGCTAATTCAATAGGATCTCCTGCATCCCGCAATTCGGCAAAGTTGACCCCTTTGACAGTGCGGCCATCTTTAATATCTAAACAGGGTATGATTCGTTTCGTTAACATGTAATTTTTTTAATTGAACCGCCTAATTAAAATTAGCCAAATCACTAATTGTTATTTTATTTTCATAAATCGCCTTTCCGACAATTGCTGCACTGCAACCAATTTCCTCCAATTCAATTAAATCATCTAAGGAACTCACTCCGCCACTTGCAATTAAATTTAATGTGGGGAATTGATTGATTATTTTTTCATACAATGCAATGGAAGGTCCTTGTAGTTTTCCGTCCTTTTGAATATCCGTACAAAACATTTGACTCACCCCTTTGTCCATATACATTTTCATAAAATCAAATACGGTAATATTGGTTTTTTCTAGCCAGCCGCCAATCGCGATTTTTTCTTCAAAAACATCAGCACCTAACATAAATACTTCTGCCCCAAACCTCGAAATCCATTCCTGAAATAATTCCGGATTTTTAACTGCCAAACTTCCAATCGTTGCATAAGTAGCGCCCGATTCTAACACCATTTTTAAAGTTGCTTCTTTTTTAATACCTCCGCCAAAATCAATCTTCAAAGAAGTTTGCGTAGCAATTTTCTCTAATACTTTCCAATTAATCACCTCCCCAGCTTTTGCGCCATCTAGATCAACCAAATGCAAGCGCATTAAACCAATCCCCTCAAAAGCCTTTGCAACTTCTAATGGATTTTCGTTGTATATTTTTTTTTGCGCATAATCGCCTTCCGTTAAACGGACACACTTGCCTTCAATAATGTCAATAGCTGGTATAATTTGCATGTAAGCGATTTGTTTAAAGTGCGATAAAGTTTTTAATAATTTGTTCTCCTACCAAGGCCGACTTTTCAGGATGAAACTGTACCCCATAAAAATTATCTTTTTGCAATGCAGCGCTATAAGATTGTATATAATCAGTTTTGGCAATAGTATTCACCCCTATAGCTGCATAATAACCATGTACAAAATAAGCGAAACTATTTTCTGGAACGGAGGTAAATAAATCAGATTTTAAATCACAAATAGTATTCCAACCCATTTGTGGTATTTTAAGCGTTGGTATGGAAGTGGTAAACTTTTGAACCTGCTCATCAAAAATTCCCAAACAAGGGGTGTTATTTTCTTCAGAATGCCTACACATCAATTGCATGCCTAGACAAATGCCTAATACGGGTTGTTTTAATTCGGAAATTAATACATCCAAATTGCGTTCCTTTAAATATTGCATCGCTGTACTCGCTTCCCCTACTCCAGGGAAAATAACCTTATCTGCAGATTGTATCAATGTAGGATCATCTGTCACCACTGCTGTCATGCCAATCCTTTCCAATGCGTACAACACGGACTGAATATTACCTGCATTATATTGAATGATAACTGTATTCATATTAAATTAATTACCCAAAACCTCATTTAAAAATTGTTTTGTTATTACGCCAACATCTTCTCCCTTCGACAATGCATTAATATAAGCTGACCCAATAATTGCACCATTTGTAAATTCATTCACTGCGTCAAAGCTTTGCTTATCCTTGATGCCAAATCCAACTAATATTGGGTTCTTCAAATTCATCTGTTGCAGCCTTTCTAAGTAAATGGCTACTTGCGAAAAATCCTTATCCTTTCCAGTGGTTGCGGATGAACTTACTGCATATAAAAATCCTGAACTTAAACTATCTAATTTTCTTAATCTTTCTTCCGGGGTTTCCGGGGTGACTAGGAAAATAAAATCAAGCCCGTTGTCTTTTATCGTTTTTCCATAAATGTTTTCAAACTCATACAAAGGCAAATCAGGTAAGATTAATCCATCCACGCCTACTTCCTTGGCGCGCATACAAAACGCTTCAAAACCATATTGTAAAATTGGATTCATATAGCCCATGAGTATTACCGGAATATGAATTGTTTTGCGCATTTCACTTAATTGCTCAAATAATACTTGTAGGGTCATGCCATTTGATAATGCATGAAGACTACTAACTTGAATCACTTCTCCGTCGGCCAATGGATCGCTATAGGGCATCCCCAACTCAATAATATTTGCGCCGTTTTCTTGCAAGCTTTCCATGATTTGTAATGTACTATTCAAATTAGGATATCCTGCCGTACAATATACATTCAATACGCGCTTTGATTGCGCTTTAAATAAATTTTCTAATCTTGACATACTTTATATTTTCATTAAGATTTTATTAGCTCAAATTTTGCCCTAAAAAATCTCATTTTTATTTTATTAAATTTCTCATTTATTAAAAGTGCAATTACAAATGCTCCATATAGGTTGCCAAATCCTTATCGCCTCTCCCACTTAAACATACTACTACCACATCTGTTGGTTTTAAACCTAATTTAGGCAATACCGAAAAGGCATGTGCAGTCTCCAATGCAGGTATGATGCCTTCAATTTGTGATATATGAAAAGCAGAAGCCAATGCCTCTTCATCTGTTGCACTTAAAAAAGTACCTCGCTTGCTTTCATATAAAAATGCATGTAATGGGCCAATACCTGGGTAATCTAATCCAGCCGAAATACTATGGGGCTCTACCACCTGACCATCACTGGTTTGCATCACAATACTTTTACTGCCATGCAATATACCATGCGTTCCTAATTGGGTGGTCGCAGCACTTAAGCCTGAAAAAACCCCATGACCCGCTGCTTCAACAGCCACTAATGCAACAGTGGGTTCATTTAAAAAATGATAAAATGCACCAGCAGCATTACTACCGCCACCTACACAAGCAACTACATGCGTAGGTAATTCATTGCCTAATTTTTCCTTTAACTGTAAGCGCATTTCCTTACTAATCACACTTTGAAAACGAGCAACCATATCCGGATAAGGATGTGGCCCTACAACACTTCCAATAATATAATGCGTTTCATTAGGCTCATTGATCCAAGCACGTATTGCTTCATTGGTCGCATCCTTCAAAGTTTTACTACCGCTTTTGGCAGGCACCACTTTCGCACCCAGCATTTTCATTCTTGCTACATTGGGCGCTTGTCTTTCAATATCTTTCTCCCCCATATACACCACACATTCCATACCCTTCAATGCACAAACTGTTGCAGTGGCTACGCCATGTTGGCCAGCACCTGTTTCAGCAATAATTTTTGTTTTCCCTAATCTTTTGGCCAAGACAATTTGACCAATGGTGTTATTAATTTTGTGTGCACCTGTATGACATAAATCCTCTCGCTTTAAATATATGTTTGCACCTATTTCTTTACTTAACCTTTCAGCGAAAAAAAGCGGTGTGGGTCTGCCCACATAATCTTTTAATAAAGCATCCACTTCGGCAATAAAGGTAGGGTCCTCCATAATTTTCAAATACTCCACCTTGAGGGTTTCTACATTTTTAAATAACATTTCAGGGATGTATGCACCACCAAATTCACCATAATAACCCTCGATACTTGGATTTTGATAATTTACTTGTGTGTTAAATGCTTGCATTTATAAAAGTTTTAATTAATTCTATATTTTTTGTTCCTGGAGCAGTTTCAAATTGGCTATTAATATCAATCACTGTTAAACTTTTTCCTGCTTTTGTTTTTTGCAATACTTCAATGCCGTGTGCATCATTCGGACCAATACCGCCACTTAAAAAATAGGGCTTATTGAAATCAGTATTTTTGATCAGTTCCCAATTAAAATGTTGTCCTGTACCTCCATATAAAGCACTATCGGTATCAAACAGATAAAAGCTTGCTGCAGTTTCGTATGCTGCAAAATCAGGTAAACAATTACCCACCCTAAATACCTTCACAACTGGGACTACTTGATTAATTTTTGCACAATATTGTGCATCCTCATCACCATGTAATTGTACGATATCCAATTTGGCTTTACTAATAACATCAATCACCTGTTCCAAAGGCGCATTGACAAATACCCCAACTTTTTTTGCATGCTTTGGGTTA
>DOMR01000219.1 GCA_003509845.1 Chitinophagaceae bacterium
TGATGAAGTGGTTGTCGCATACACAGAACAAATTCGCGGGCTTGTGGATGGTGGTGTGGATGTTATATTAATCGAAACCATCTTTGATACCTTGAATGCGAAGGCCGCGATATTTGCAGTGAAAGAATTTTTCAGAAAACTATGCAAGCCGGAATTACCGATCATGATTAGTGGCACCATCACCGATGCATCCGGTCGTACTTTAAGTGGGCAAACATTAGCCGCATTTTATACCTCAGTTGCACATGCTAAACCATTAAGCGTTGGACTTAATTGCGCTTTAGGTGCACAGGAAATGCGCAGTCATATTGAAGAACTTGCACAAATTGCCACCTGTTACACTTCGGCTTATCCCAATGCTGGATTGCCCAATGCCATGGGTGAATATGACGAAGCACCGCATCAAACTGCACATTTCATTGAAGAGTGGGCAAAAAACAAATTTGTAAATATTGTGGGCGGCTGTTGTGGCACCACACCTGATCATATTAAACACATTGCGGATAATGTAAAAAATATTACGCCAAGATTACTTCCAATTTTAGACCCAACCATTTAAATTATGAGCGACGAAATAATACATATTAAACCTTATTTACGATTAGCAGGATTAGAACCTTTAGTGATTCGTCCCGAAACTAATTTTGTGAATGTTGGGGAGCGAACCAATGTAACTGGCTCTAAAAAATTTGCACGCCTTATTAAGGAAAATAAATATGAAGAGGCATTATCTGTGGCAAGAAGCCAGGTAGAAAATGGCGCGCAAATCATTGATATCAATATGGATGACGCCTTATTAGAAGGTGTATTAGCAATGACTACTTTTTTGAACTTAGTGCAAAGTGAGCCAGATATTGCTAAAATTCCTATCATGATTGATAGTTCAAAATTTGAAATTATTGAAGCAGGATTAAAATGTGTGCAAGGAAAATGTATTGTGAACTCTATTTCCATGAAGGAAGGAGAAGCTAAATTTATTGAACAGGCCTATATCTGTAAAGCCTATGGTGCCGCAGTTATTGTAATGGCATTTGATGAAAAAGGACAAGCAGATACCAAGGACCGAAAGATTGAAATTTGTTCGCGCGCATATAAAATTTTAGTGGAGCAAGTTGGTTTTGATCCGCAGGACATCATTTTCGATCCCAATATTTTCGCGGTAGCCACTGGTATTGAAGAACATAATAATTATGCAGTTGACTTTATTGAAGCGACGCGTGTTATTAAACAACAAATGCCATTAGCGAAAGTAAGTGGTGGTGTATCCAATGTATCATTTTCATTTAGAGGAAATGATGCAGTACGTGAAGCAATACATGCCGTATTTTTATTCCACGCCGTTAAAGCGGGTATGGATATGGGTATTGTAAATGCAGGTCAGTTGGAAGTGTATGATGAAATTGAACCCACATTAAGAAACTTATGCGAGGATGTTATTTTAAATAGGAACAATGATAATAATGAAGCAACCGAAGCATTAATTCAATATGCAGATACTGTTAAAGCGAAAGGAAAGGTGGAAGTTAAAAGTGCCGCATGGCGCGAAGGCACTGTTGAAGAAAGATTAGCGCATTCATTAATTAATGGTATTACTGATTTTATTGATGCGGATACCGAGGAAGCAAGATTACAATATAGCGAACCCTTAGAAGTAATCGAAGGACCTTTAATGGCGGGCATGAATCAAGTGGGTGACTTATTTGGATCTGGAAAAATGTTTTTGCCACAGGTGGTAAAAAGTGCAAGGGTAATGAAAAAAAGTGTGGCCGTATTAACCCCATTTATTGAAGCAGAAAAAGAAAGAAAAAAATTAGCGTCCATTAATCCAAATGGCATCAGCAAAGGTCCTGCTAAAATATTATTAGCTACTGTTAAAGGAGATGTACATGATATTGGCAAAAATATTGTGGGTGTGGTACTTGGATGTAATGGCTATGAAATTATTGATTTAGGTGTCATGGTTGCTGCAGACAAAATTTTAACGGAAGCGCAAAAGCAAGAAGTAGACATTATTGGATTGAGCGGATTAATTACGCCTTCCTTAGATGAGATGGTGTATATCGCCAAAGAAATGAAAAGAAGAGGAATGAATATTCCTTTGATGATTGGTGGTGCGACTACCTCACGAATGCATACGGCAGTAAAAATTGCACCCGAATATCAGGATGGGGTGGTACATGTACTCGATGCGTCCAGAAGTGTAACCGTAGCAGGTTCTTTATTAAATAAAGATCAAAAAGCACCGTTCTTAAAAGAATTAGAATCCGCCTATACTGCTTTAAAATTTGATTTTGATAATAAAAAAACGACAAAGCAATCTCTTGCATACACAGATGCATTAAAAAACAAAGCACCCATTGATTGGAGTGCATTCCAAGTAACTGCACCAAGCTTTACTGGAAACAAAGCCATTGTAATTGATGACTTGTCCGTACTTGTTGAATACATTGATTGGAAACCATTTTTTATTGCCTGGGAATTACATGGTAATTTCCCTGCCATCTTAACAGATGAAAAAGTGGGAGAGGTAGCAAGTAAATTATATGATGATGCTAGGGCCTTATTAAATAAAATTGTGAGCGAAAAATGGTTGACAGCCAAAGGCGCTGTCGGATTTTGGCCAGCAAAGGCAATAGAAGATGATGTCATCCTCGAAAACGCTGGGGAATCAGTTGCCTTACATTTTTTAAGACAGCAGGCTAAAAAAGCGGAAGGCCAAACCAACTTTTCTTTGGCCGACTTTATTTGTCCAGCCAATGAAAATAAAAAAGATTACATCGGCGCTTTTGCTGTCACCATTCATGGTATAGAAAAACACATCAAAGCATTTGAAGAAAATTTAGACGACTACAATAAAATTATTTTACAAGCATTGGCCGATCGTTTGGCGGAAGCATTTGCGGAATACTTGCACGTTAAAACAAGAAAAGAATATTGGGGATATGCTGCAGATGAAACACTGACGAATGAATCATTGATTAGTGAACAATACCAAGGCATTCGTCCAGCACCGGGTTACCCTGCTTGTCCAGATCATACTGAAAAATATACCCTATTTAATTTATTAGATGCCGAGCAACATACAGGCATAACCTTAACAGAAAGTTTGGCGATGTATCCAGCTTCTAGTGTTTGCGGTTGGTATTTCGCACATCCACAAAGTCAATATTTTGGATTGGGTAAAATTCAACAGGATCAAGTGGTTGATTATGCAAAAAGAAAAGATAAGCCATTAGAATATATCACAAGATGGTTACAGCCTGTGATTGATTAATTTTTATACTTTCTCAAACAACCACCACAAGCGTTTACGCGGCTTAACAATATAATGTTTGTTAACGTAAGTGCTAATATGGTGTATCGCTTCCTCGCAACTATCCGTAAATAGCACAAACTTTTTATCTTCAGGCGAGATAGTTCCTTCTTGAATCATGTGTTCCATCCAATGCTGAAATGGTTGATAAAATTGACGCCCCATCACCACAATGGGAAAATCATTAATCACTTTTGTTTGTGCTAAAGTTAATGTTTCAAAAAATTCATCCTGTGTACCAAAGCCACCAGGCATAATTACAAATGCATAAGAATATTTAACCAACAAAACTTTACGAATAAAAAAGTAAGTGAAGGTGATTGATTTTTGTACATAAGGATTAGGTTCTTGTTCAAAGGGTAGCTTTATATTACAACCAATGGATTTGCCACCATTTTCGAAAGCCCCTCTATTTGCAGCTTCCATAATTCCAGGACCACCACCCGTCATGGTTACAAACCCTAATGCTGCAATTTTTTTTCCCATCTCCCTAGCTTGAATATAATAAGGATGATCTTCCTTAAAACGCGCCGAACCGAAAACAGTTATACAGGGTCCAACAAAATGCAATGCCCTAAACCCTTTGATAAACTCTTTAAATATTTGAAAGGCAAATAAAAACTCATTAATTCTTGGTTTTGGTCCTTCTAACTCGTATGATTTCGTAGCTGGAATGATACGTTTTTGTGAAAAATTAGCCATAACTACATTTTATTTAATTCCTATTAAAGTTAACGCAAATAAAGAACTCGGGTTATTTAAAAATAACTAAATTTGAATACCTAGTTTATTAAACCACATGAAGACTGTTTTTAAATATGTTGCCTCACTTTTATTACCATTAATTGTGATTATAACACATGCACAATCAAAGGTCGTGGTGGAGCAAATACAGTCGTATTCCATGGTTTCGCCCACTGCAAATTACTGGCAGCTTCCCAATGATATTAACCCGCTTTTAGCCGCACTAGATTCTGGATTGTTTAAGCAAATTAATTTAATCAGAGACAAAAATTACAAAACCACCGCATTACAATTATCCAAACAAAACCAAATTGGAAAAATAACCATTGACTGGTCCCGCAGTGCGAATAGTAATTTTCATGCGTATGTTGAACTTTACGAAATGAGTCCCGAATTTGTAATTCAAAATAAGTTAGCGCAAATTCCACCATCTAAATTTGATAGCATTAGTTCCGTTTGGTATATCTCCTGTAACATTTATAACCAACGTAGAGAAACTATTTTCAAGAAAACTATTTTATTGAGTATGATGCCAACTAAAAGTATTGGCATGGGTTACGCCATTGACATACCTGCAAGCACGCCTGCTTTTATTTTCAAAGCAATACAAAAAGGGATCAGTCTTGTTTCGCCAAATATTGATGACATGGAATATATTGAAGCAAAAGTGCCTGCCGCCTATGCCACCGATAATTTTTGGATGCCATTTTTACACAATGAAAGTAGAATACAATTTGACACGAGTAAACCTTTTATAAGTTATAACAACAGCATCGGCTTGCAATTATTAAGAACGCCGCCTGCGCAGATGAATAAAATTAATCAACGCGACAAATCAATCAATAACCCATATTTCGACATGCTCCCCGTTATCAAAAAAAGATTAGGTAGCAGTGTGAACGAATATTACCATGTTTTGCAGCCTTTAAGGGATGTGAATCGTGATTTGGATTACAATATTGTCGCCTATCTTGAATTAAATTTAAGTCCAAATGATTCCGAAGGAAGCAGGTCTCCAATCATTTTTTTACCGGGCAATATGCACACCATTTTTTTAGACCAGGATAGCATCGGTTCATTTAGTGTAGAAGAAACAGTTGTTGAAAAAGATAAGTTTTTCAATTTGAATGAACTATTTAATGGGCTCGATAGCACGAAGAAATATAATATTGGTACGCTTTATGAAAAAAGAAAAATTATTTCAGCCAAATCAATCGAAGGAAATTTTAAATCTTATAAGTTTAAATTATTAATTAATTACGCAAATAATTTGAAAACTATTTTTATTAATGATAAAATGGTCATAGTTGCAGAAGGCCGAAATAAACCTTTTCAAATGGTTGCGGCTGATACAGAAGTAGATGCAGAGATAAAAAATTTTTTATTACAGATGTCTTTTAGTGAAATCTTTCAAATGCCTTATTAGGCTTTATATACAATGATGAAAATAGTAAGTTATAATGTGAATGGTATTCGAGCAGCAATTAAAAAGGGGCTCATTGATTGGTTGACTGAATACCCGGTGGATATTTTTTGTGTACAGGAAACAAAAGCGAATCAAGAAGATGTTGATTTATCCCTATTTACTGCATTAGGTTACCATGTGTCTTGGTATTCAGCGCAAAAAAAAGGCTATAGCGGCGTGGCTATTTTTAGTAAAACAAAACCAGATAAAGTTAGTTTCGGGAATGGCTATACATTAAGCGATTTCGAAGGCAGGGTGGTTCGAGTGGATATGGGTGACTTAACCATTGTGAATGCATATTTTCCATCAGGCACTAGTGGGGAGGAAAGACAAACCTACAAATACCAATGGTTGGATGAAATGCATCTTTGGTTGCAGGAATTAAGAAAAGAAAGACCCAATATAATTTTAGCAGGTGATTATAATATCGCCTATCGCGATATTGATATTCATGATCCAAAGGGAAATAAAAAATCATCTGGATTTTTGCCTGAAGAAAAACAGTGGATGGAATCTTTTTTAGAAAATGGCTGGGTGGATAGTTTTAGAAAAATAAATCCGACCACGGTTTGCGCTTATTCTTGGTGGAGCCAACGCTTTCCAAGTGTGCGCCTGCAAAACAAAGGCTGGCGGATTGATTATTTGTGTACCACGGATGCTATTGCTGATCGCATCATTAACGCTAGCATCTTGCCTTTGGTAAAACATAGCGATCACTGTCCAATAGTACTTGACCTAAAATAAAATGAATATGCAGGTTTGTAATATTAGCTTTCAATTAAACCCCGCCATTCAACCCGCATGGCTAATTTGGATGAAAACAAATTTCATTTCGGATCTCATGGCTACAGGTTGTTTTATTGACCATAAGTTTTACCAATTAGAAGTGCCGGAGGATCAAAACCCCACCTTTACATTACAACTATATGCTGTCGATAAAACGCAGTTAAGTAAGTATCATACACAGTTTGCGGACACCCTTATACTACAACTAAATAACAAATGGGGTGAGCAATGCTTGTATTTTAGTACAAATATGCAAATTGTGAATTGAATGTGGATATATTAAATGGCCGAAAACCGCTACAGGCCTATATTTCAGCAAATACATGTTTGAAACTCAATGACAGCAGGGCTTTACGTGATTTGATTTGTTTTATAAAAACAGTAAATTAAAGGCCATTTTGGATGAAAACCTTGCTATTTAAGGGTTTCATGGGTCATGTTACAATAAAAAAAACCAAAAAAATATTGTTGAAATTGATA
>DOMR01000014.1:0-2273 GCA_003509845.1 Chitinophagaceae bacterium
CTAGGCATTGGTCTTCCCATTGGCATACCTGATCTTTTTTCTCCCAATAGTTTTTGTATTAATCTTGTTTTTTCTGCAGTAATTTTTTTACTCATTTCCGCATCTTTTGTTCTATCAAAATATACAATACCATCCACAATTGTTTTTTCAACTTTTGCATAAATGCTTAATGGATTATCTGTCCATAAAACCACATCGGCATCTTTCCCTGTTTTTATACTTCCTACTATATCTGCAACGTGTAATGCTTTTGCAGGATTTAATGTTACCATTTTAAGTGCTTCTTCTTCACTTACACCACCATATTTAACCGCCTTTGCAGCTTCTTGATTCAATCTTCTTGCCATTTCAGCATCATCTGAATTAATAACTACATTCAATCCCACTTTTTGCATAATTGCAGCATTATAAGCAATTGCATCCTGTACCTCTGTTTTATACATAAACCAATCAGAAAAAGTTGAAGCACTTGAACCGTGTGCTTTCATTTTATCGGCCACTTTGTATCCTTCTAATATATGTGTAAAGGTGTTAAATTTAAAACCATACTTATCACCAATACGTAATGCATAAGTAATTTCTGGTTGTACATAACTATGACAAGTAATGAAACGCTTTTTATTTAAAATTTCAACTAGGGCGTCTAATTCTAAATCTCGTCTTGCGGAAGGATTTGCTTTCAAACCTTTTTGATAATCAAGCGCACGATCAAATGCGTCGTTTAAAACTTCTTCAACGCCCATTCTTGTATCAGGATAACGATTGTTGCTTTGACTGGTTGTACGTTTAACGTTTTCACCCAATGCGAATTTGATAAACGGATCAGCGCCAGCAAATTTTAAATCTTCATCATTTGCACCCCAACGCAGTTTAATTAATTGTGTTTGTCCACCAATGGTGTTCGCAGAGCCATGTAATATATGTGAGCTGGTTACGCCGCCACTCAATTGACGGTATATATTAATATCCTCTGGATTTAAATTATCTGCTATACGCGCCTCTGATGTAACTGATTGTCCGCCCTCGTTAATTGACATTGCAGCGATATGTGAGTGTTCGTCGATAATACCCGCACTTAAGTGTTTACCTGTACCATCAACTACAGTTGCTGTAGCATCGCTTAAATTTTTTCCAATTTTTGCAATTTTACCACCCTTAATCAATACATCTGTATTTTGTAAAACGCCTTCCTTTTCATTGGTCCAAACAGTTGCGTTTTTAATTAAGATCGTTTCTTGTTTTGGTAATACTTCATTACCATAACCTACAAATGGGAAAGTTATTTTTGAATTATTATTACGCGTACTATCCATTGGTCTTCTGAATTCACTTCTTGCTTCAGTTGAAGCAATTGCTCCTGTATAAGATGCTGACCAGGTTGTTTTACTTCCAGAACCGTCTGTTCCAACACCCGACCATGAATTACCTGAGATAATTCCACTCAATCTAATTTGATCTGCACCTCTGCCTTTTTTACTAGCGAAGTTTAATTTAATAACAGATTCGCTCACTGTTATTTTAGATGCAATTGTATCACTACCGATTATGGAAGCAGATAAATCTTTTTTAACTTCTACAGTATAATCAGATGTTGTTCCGTTTTTATTAATCGTTAATTTATATTTTCCAGCGATGCTTGACCACTCGCTTTCATTTACACCATATTTATTTCCCTGCACCCAGTTTTCTATAATTTTTGAATTCGCTGCAAAAACCGGTTCGGTTGTAATTATAAAGTTTGCCCACTTGCCTGTTTCAAGGGAACCCACTTGATCATAAACCCCCAATTGATTTGCTGGAGTTTTTGTTAATGCTTCTAACGCTTTTGATTCACTCAAACCGTTTTGAATTGCCTTTTTAACATTTGCTAAAAACTGTTTCGCATCTTTCATGTCAGCTGATGTTATACTAAAAGGAATGTTTGCTTTTGAATATGCAGCTAAATTGGTTGGGGCTAATTCCCAATGTTTCATATCCGCTAGAGATACAAATCTTGCATCATTAGGATCTTCCACATCCATGGCCACTGGAAAATCAACACCCAATATAAATGACGCTTTGGTTTTAACCATTTCATCTATTCTTTGATATCCGTTATCGCCGCCTCTTATAATATATTGTACACCAAATTCATCACCAATACGATCGGCACGAACCGCGTTCCATTTATCATCGGTTGCAAAAATTTGTGGGATTGATTGGCCGCTATTCCATGCTTCTAATGAAAGATTAACTCCCTCGCTTACTGGTTTCGTTTGATACCATTTTGCATC
>DOMR01000014.1:2372-5593 GCA_003509845.1 Chitinophagaceae bacterium
GCTGCTTTTGATTTTAAAACCGCTTGGTTATTATTTTCAGTAGCTAATGTTACTACCGCACCGGTTCCCCTTGCTAATCCATCTTTTAAATGTGTGAACACCGCACCAAATCCATTTGCACGGTATGCGCTTGCGGTTGTTTCGTCTTTTGTAAATACATCAACAGCGTTTAATTCGGGTTTTACCGCTTGGTTCCAGTTAAAGGGTCCGGGTTTATTTGAAATAAATTGTCCCGGAGCACCAAAATTAAATCCGCCCAAAGTTCTTCTTGGGGTAGCCACACCATAATCACTAAGTGGATCAATAAAGGAAGGATAAATAAATTTACCAGCGCAGTCAATAATTATTGCTTCTGCTGGTACAGTTAGGTTTGCACCAACTGCTACAATCTTACCCATTTTTATAATTAAAACACCTTTTTCAATTTTAGTGTTTTCGTTTTGAATAATGGTAGCATTTGTAAAAGCATACAAACCACTACGAATATCCCTTACCCCATTAATGGGAAAGGATTCTTGTGCATGCGCTACTATAGCTGTACACAAAAATACAAGCCCTGTTAAAATCCGCTTCATACGCGACTAATTTAGTTGTTTAAAATTTCTATAAAGAATAGTTTTAAAGCTACTAAAAACTTATTGTGAAAGCACAAAAATTGAATTTTTTTTGATAAGGGGTATCTTTATATGAATGCTTAGTTTAATGTATGGAAAGCGCTTAATCCCAAATGGACTATCGCCCCATAAAAACCATTAATATTTGTACATCACTTGGGTTTACACCACTGATGCGACTTGCCTGGCCTAAAGTAAGCGGCCTGATTTTTTTAAATTTTTGTCTCGCCTCTATTGAAATAGCAGCGATTTTATCGTAATCAAAATTAGTAGGAATTAATTTATTTTCTAGCGTTGCCATGCGATCTACAATTTCTTTTTCCTTTTCAATATAACGCTCGTACTTAATTTGTATTTCAGCCTGTTCTAAACACTCCGTATCAAATATGTTAATTTTTTCATTCAATAATTCATTATTGGATAAGATTTGTTGTAAGCTGATATTGGGTCGTAGCAACAGTTTCGAGGCTTTTTGTTTTTCTGTAATAGTTGCAGAGTCTATGTCGGTTAAAAATGCATTGATTGTTTCAGGTTCAATGGATTCGGTATTTAATACATTTTTAATTTCTGTAACTTGTTCCGTTTTTTCTTCTACACGACGCATGCGCTCCTCTTTTGCCAATCCTAACTTATAACTCATTTCTGTCAAGCGTAAGTCAGCATTATCTTGACGCAAGAGTGTTCTAAATTCAGCGCGTGAAGTAAACATACGATAAGGTTCTTCAGTACCCTTGCTAATGAGATCATCTATTAACACCCCAATATAAGCTTCGCTTCTCTGAAGAATTAAAGGCGGTTGGTTATTTATCTTTAAATGCGCATTCATACCCGCCATGATACCTTGACATGCCGCTTCCTCGTAACCAGTTGTCCCGTTTATTTGTCCTGCGAAGTATAAGTTTTCTAATGCTTTGGTTTCAAGCGTATAAGTAAGCTGTGTCGGTTGGAAATAATCATATTCTATGGCATAACCTGGGCGGAACATACGTGCCTTCTCAAAACCAGGAACCATACGAAGAGCTTCGTATTGTACTTCTTCGGGTAAGCTTGTACTAAATCCATTTACATATATTTCAACGGTATTCCAGCCTTCGGGCTCAACAAATAGCTGATGTCTCTCCCTATCTGCGAATCGATTAATTTTATCTTCAATACTTGGACAGTATCTTGGACCGACGCCTTCAATACGCCCTTGGTACATTGGACTACGATCAAAACCAGTTTTAAGCATCTCGTGTACCCTTGCATCCGTATAAGTTATATGGCAAGACCGCTGATTTTCGGGCTTCACCTTTTCTATATTTAAATAAGAGAAGCCAACCACCTCTTCATCGCCCTTCTGTTCTTCCATTTTACTATAATCAAGGCTACGACCATCTACTCTTGGTGGTGTTCCCGTTTTAAGTCGATCTGATTCTAATCCAAAAGAGACCAATTGTTCTGTGATACCTGTTGCTGCTTTTTCAGCTACTCGACCTCCGCCAATTTGCTTTTCACCGATATGCATGATACCGTTTAAAAAAGTGCCACTGGTAATAACAACTGCGTCAGCCTCTATTTTATGACCCAAGCTAGTAATTACCCCACAAGCCTTATTGTTTTTTATAATCAGTTCGTTCACCGAATCCTGGTAAAAATCTACATTGGGTGTGTTTTCCAACATCTCACGCCATTTACTAGCAAATAAGTGTCTGTCATTCTGGGTTCTTGGACTCCACATGGCAGGCCCCTTACTTTTATTCAACATTCTAAATTGAATCGTACTTAAGTCACTTACAATGCCACTATATCCACCTAATGCATCTATTTCCCTTATAATTTGCCCCTTGGCAATTCCGCCCATAGCTGGATTACAGCTCATTTGGGCAATGGTTTGCATGTTCATGGTCACCAATAAAACCTTGGAGCCCATGTTGGCCGCTGCCGCCGCTGCTTCACAACCTGCATGGCCGGCACCTACTACTATGACATTGTATTTTGGAAACATATAAGGGTGCAAAGATAAGCCTGTATTGTATACCAAGCAATTCAATTAAACTTAAATTCTTTTATTATTAAGCCTTATTTTTAAAACGTTCTATGTAGAACCTTTTAATACCTCCCCGAATAAATTTTATTAAAATGACCTTATGAAAACAGTATTTTCAATTAGGAAGGTTCCATGTGGAACCTTTTTGGATCACACAGGCCTAGGAAATAGATTTTATATAGGATTTTAGCCATTTGTTCTCTTGAGCGCGCATTTCTTTGGCGTCGGAAGGCTTTTTATCCTTGTAACCACAAAAATGTAAGGCCCCGTGAAATATCACCCTTAATAATTCTTCAGTATAGCTAGTCTTGTGGGTTTTTGCGTTGTCTTTCACACGATCAACACTTATATAAACCTCCCCAATGAGGGTTCCCCTGGTTTCAGATAGGTCAAAACTGATAATATCAGTGAAATAATCGTGGTTCAAGAAGGACTTATTGATATTAAGTAGGAATTTGTCGGAACAGAAAACATATTGAAGCGTATCAATGGTAATCCCCTCTTTTTTCAAAACCTTTTCAATAAACGCCTTTAACGCCAGACGATTGGTAAGCGTTGTGTTTTTATCAGCCGTATTA
>DOMR01000131.1 GCA_003509845.1 Chitinophagaceae bacterium
CCATACAAGGTACCATAACCGGTGGCTAGTTCACTTTTATTAGAAGTGTTTAATAAAATGTAGCCAAACTTATTAGCAATGGCCATTAATATATTACCCCTTGACCTACTTTGTATATTTTCTTCCGCTAATGAAAATGGCAGGTCCTTAAATAATGGTTTTAAGGTGGTAAGGAATTCCTCATACACTTCCTTGATAGGAATAATATCATATTTGTTATCCAAATTTTGACTCAAAGCAACTGCATCATTTACGGAATGATCCGTTGAGTAAGGAGATGGCATTAAAACTGCGTGCACATTTTCTTTGCCCAAGGCTTCACAAGCAATTGCTAGGGTAACAGCCGAATCAATACCTCCAGAGGATCCAATAATAGCTTTGGTGAATCCCATTTTATTAAAATAATCCTTTACGCCTAACACTAAAGCTTGATACACTTGTTCAATATTTAATGTGGGAATTAATTTGATTGGATTTAACTCTTTGTTTGGCACACGATTGGCCGGCTCTAAAATAGGTGCGTTAATAGTACCATCGGCATTGCATTCAAAAGTAGCTAATGCAGATTCAAACATCGGAAGGGCGCCACATAAATTAGCATCTTTATCAAACACCAATGAACTACCATCAAAAACAATTTCTGTTTGGCTGCCTACTGCATTGCAATAAAATAAAGGAATTTTATATTTTAATACATTTGATTTAATCGTCGCTTTGCGATCTTCATCATGCGTGTAATCAAATGGTGAGGCGCTAAGATTGAGTAAAATATTAGGCGACTGGTCCATCATTTTATCCATGGGACAAATTCGGTACAATGGATTATCGCCCAAATTCCAAATATCCTCACAAATAGTAATCGCTAATTTTTGTCCTTTAAATTCGACAACCTTCCATTCGTCTGCAGGTTCGAAATATCTATTTTCATCAAAAACGTCGTAAGTAGGTAATAATGTTTTGTGAATTTCAGCGACCACTTTTTGTTCATACAAGAAAAAGGCTGCGTTGTATAAATCCTTTCCTTTTTTATTTGGGTTCCGTGCTGGACTTCCAATTAAAACCCCAATGGTATCGGCCGCTTGTTTGATTGCATCAATGCTCTGATAGCACTTATTAATAAAATCTTCAAATTCAACAAAGTCCCTTGCAGGGTATCCGCAAACACTCATTTCACTAAACAATATCAAATCAGCACCTTGATTTTTTGCGGCTTCAATGGCGCCTAATATCTTTTCGGTGTTTTGTTCAAAATTGCCAATATGATAGTTCTGTTGTGCAATGCAAATCTTCATGGGGCAAAGGTCGGTTTTTAACAGAAATAACCTCGCTTTTTTTGTACTTTCGAGGATGCGTTTCCTGATTTTTATCTTATTTATCCTAATTATTGGCAGCAGTTCCTGTGGACGAATGCAAAATAACCCTGCGCAAAATGCCCCGGAAATAATTTTGCCTATGGAAAGGCTGGATCAGGTATTATTTAACTTAGACACCAGCTATATTAAAGACACGCTGTTGGATAGGAATACCCGGTATCCATTTATAAGCGAAGTTCTGTTGAAACAAATGTTGGCGATTGATTCAGTTAATAGTGAAACGGGGTTGCTTTCATTTTTACATGCATATCGACCCGTTTATAATGCCGTGCAAAAATTAAATGCGCCTGCAACTGCACACCCACAATTGCAAATACTTTTTAAAAACCTACACTATTATTTTCCAGCATATGAGTTGCCTAAAAAAATAATTTATTTTATTGGGCCATTGGATGGTTTTGGAAACTCACTTGGCTCGGATTATATGGCTGTTGGATTGCAAATGTTTTTGGGTGATACTTCTTCCTGGTATCAATCAGAGCAGTTTCAAAAATACTTCCCCCCTTATATCAGTCGAAATTTTACACCTAATTTTATTCCAATTACCGCAGCAAAAAATTTTCTGCAGGATATTGCACCAAATAGTCGGTTAACGCGTGGCTTAATTATTGAAATGATTGAGTTGGGTAAAAGGCAATACATCTTAAAAAAAGTTTTACCTGAAACCAATGTTGCTGATTTGTTTGGATATAGTGCTGCGCAATATGCCGCTACGATGAATGCAGAACAGGATATATGGAACTATTTATTAAAAATGAATTTTGTTTATTCTAAGGATCCTAAAGTAACATCACAACTATTAAATGAAGGTCCCTTTAGTATATATTTTGGTAACGATATACCCGGGAATGTTGGGGTATTTATAGGATATCAAATAGTAAAATCATGGATGACGCAACAATCCGATGAAGATCAGTCCAATTTAATTGCGTTGTTACAAATGCCTGCAGAAAAAATATTTGCTGAAAGTAAATACAAGCCTTAATAAAATTAAGAAAAGCGATTTAACTAACTAGTTTAGTTTAATTTATTTTAATTTAATTTAATGGGGGCCGCCATCTTGAATGATGGGATGTTGACATGTATTAGATCCTTAGTGTCGATGTTCTCCATGGTATAATGTCCTTGCATTTTACCTAATTCACTTTTTAAATGACAGCCACTAACGTATTGATAATTTTGACCTGGCATGATTAAAGGTTGTACACCAACTACGCCTTCCCCTTCAACCACACGAAATTCACTATTGCTATCATAAACTTCCCAATAGCGCTTTAATAATTTTACAGGAAATGAATTATGGTTTTCGATAGTGATACGGTAGGCAAACATGTACTCATTTTGCAAAGGATTACTATAATCTTTTTGGTAAAAAGTTTCGATACTTACCTCTATGCCTTCTGAAATTTTAGAGACCATATTATGTCGTTTCCTCAAATACCGTGCAGAGAATACTGCGTAGTAAAAATAGCGTAAAATGGGTCGGATTTTACAAAATAAGAAGCAATTTTTTTTTTAACAACAGTTAAGTCGCTTAACTTTGCGCCATCGAAACAATTAGGTAGGTTTTTTCCTAAAATTTCGCTAAAAAATCAGAATAAAATGAAAATAGCTGTTGCAAAAGGGGATGGAATTGGACCAGAAATCATGGAAGCGGTTATTGCTATTTTTGACGCCGCTAAAGTGCCCATGGAATATGAGGTGGTGGATATGGGAAAGTGGGTTTTTGACAAAGGATTTAGTAATGGCATGACCCCCGAAGCGAAGCAAACCATTGAGGATTTAGGCATATTATTTAAAGGTCCCATGGAAACGCCCAAAGGAAAGGGTGTAAAAAGTGTAAATGTTACAGCGCGCAAAACTTGGAATACTTACGCGAACGACCGAAAATTTCAAACATTAAGTGGGGTAGATACTGTTTTTAGTAAAGCAGGCATCCCCATTGATCTAACGATTGTAAGAGAAAATATTGAGGACACCTATGGTGGTATTGAGCATATGCTTACGCAAGATGTTGCGTTGGGCCGCAGATTTATAACACGTCCAGGTAGTGAGCAAGTAATTCGTTATGCTTTTGAAATGGCCAAGAAAAAAGGGGCACGTCGTATTACTTGTGGGCACAAGGCCAATATTATGAAATTAACAGATGGTTTATTTCTTGAAGTTTTTAAAGAAGTTGCCAAAGAATATCCTGAATTAAAATCGGATGATGTGATTGTGGATGACTTATGTATGAAATTAGTAAGTCGCCCTGACTTGTTTGACGTAATTGTTTTAACCAACTTACAAGGAGATATTGTGAGTGACTTATGTGCTGGATTGGTGGGTGGACTTGGTTTTGCGCCCTCTGCAAATATCGGGGATCATATTTCAATTTTTGAAGCAGTACATGGCACTGCGCCAGATATCGCTGGAAAAAATATTGCCAATCCTACTTCCCTATTATTAAGTGGCTTAAGTATGCTGCGTCATTTAGGATTAATGGAACAAGCAGTGGTGATTGAAAATGCATTATTATATACATTGGAGTCAGGCGTACATACAGGAGATTTTGGCGATAAGAATATTCCTTCCGTAAATACCACGGTATTTGCGCAAGCGATTATTGATAATTTTGGTAAACAACCCAAACATAATCCCAAACCCTTCTTGCCCAATTTTTATGTAACACCTACCAATTTTAAATTGGAACATAATCCAATGTTGCAAAGTGATTTAAGGGACCAGCATAAAATTGTCGGGGTTGATTTTTTTATTGAAAGTGCGGATCAGCCCAAAGTAATTGCGGACAAATGTTTAACACATGCTAGTGAAAGTTTGACTTTGGTTACTATTACCAATCGAGGTACCCAGGTATGGCCATCAGGTTCAGTTTTTACCAATTTGGTGAATCAATTTTATTGCCGTTTTGAAACGGTGAATGAAGCGCCACTGTCACAGGATCAGGTCATTGATTTGTACCGATCTTTGGCCAAGGATTTCAAAATTTGTTCCCTAGAAGTGCTTAATATGTGGGCTGATAAAAAAGCGTATAGTTTGGCCCAAGGCCAGTAGTTACATAAGATTTAAAGCTTTCGCCTTTAAATTGCTTGTTTTTACTATAAATTTCCCTTTTCCGGCTTGAAAAAAACCATTTTTAGTGTAATTTCACCACTCATTTACAAAATAGTCTTTTACCTATGGCTGAAGTTATCTTAATGCCCCGTTTGAGTGATACAATGACAGAAGGAGTTATTGCTGC